>JAABTR010000225.1 GCA_011389755.1 Deltaproteobacteria bacterium
GGGAAACCCGACGTGAACCTCAAGCTGGGTCCCAAGTCGGACCTGACCGGACCGAACCCTATCTTCTCGGACGCGCTGCGCTCGCGGATCGCTGAAGCCGACTACGAGATGACCGCGTTGGCCGTGGGAATCCAGCTCGAGCTGACCGCCGAAAAGTACTACAGCAAGGCGGCTCAAGAGGCCTCGGATTCCCACGTCAAGAGCTTTTTCGAGGAGCTGGCCCAGTGGGAGTCGGGGCACTACCACGCCCTTTTGTCCCAGCAAGAAGACCTCAAGGAAGACTACTGGTCCGCGGGTCATTTTGCTCCTTTCTGAGCCGAACCACCGGAGAGAAGACATGTCTACACTCAACGACGCCCTGACGCGCCCCGAGGCGTGGTCTGGAATGCTCATGGGCAACCACGCCTTGGCCCGGGCCATGCTCGAGGCCGGCGCCCAGGTAATGACCACCTATCCGGGCTCTCCCACGCCTGAGATCGCGGCGGCGCTCGACGCGGTTCCGAAGGACGCGCGCCGGTACTACTTTGAATATTCCACCAACGAGAAGGTCGCCCTCGAGGTCGCCGCGGGCGCCTCGATGAACGGACACCTGTCGACCGTGTTCTTCAAGTCGGTGGGTCTCAACGTGGCCTCGGACTCGATGATCCAGCTCCCCTTGATGGGGCTCGAGGGCGGCATGGTGGTCGTCTTGGGTGACGATCCCGGCGCGAACTCGTCTCAAAACGAGCAGGACAACCGGCACTTCTGCCGCATGTCCTACATGCCCATGTTCGAGCCGGCGACGCCGGCCGAGGCGTACGAGATGTACATCGAGGCGGCGCGTCTCGCCCGCGAGCAGCGGACCGCCGTCATCGTTCGGATGACGACCCACGTCTGCCACGCCAAGCAGGTCCTCAACTTTGGACCCTTGCCCGCGAGAGAGCCGGACTGGACGCCGCGCTTCGATCCGGCGAATGGACCGTACATCCCCATCGCCAAAACGGTCCACCCGCTCAAACGCAGGGCCCTCGAGAGACTCGAGGCCTTCGCCGAAAAGAGCGACGCGTCGAGGTTCAACGTCATCTTGTCGCCAAACGGCTCGGCCCCTTTGAACGGCAAACGCCTGGGCGTCATCTCGGTGGCCATTCCGGCCTATGCTCTCCTTGAGAACCTCACACAGACCGAGCACAGCATCGACATCTTAAAGGTCGGGCTGAGCTACCCGCTCCCCCGAAATAAAATAGCGAAATTTTTGACCGACCACGACGAAGTTATCATCATCGAGGAGCTCGATCGGGTGATGGAGACAGAGATCAAGGCCATCGCCTGGGAAGAAGGCGCCCGCTGCCGCATCATGAGCCGGACCACGCTCGACGAGCTCCAAGGCGAGCTCGATCCCAACCGCACCAACGACCTCCTCGCCCGTCACTGGCCCGATCTCTTCGAACCCGAGCCCCAAGGGTCCGCAGGGGACCAGCAGCTCGATGTGCCGCCGCGGCTGCCTCAGATGTGCCCTGGGTGCGGCCACCGCTCTGCTTTCCACGCCATCAAGGCCGCCATCGACGAGGCGACCATCACGGTGGGAGATATCGGCTGCCACTCGCTGGGTAACCAGCCGCCCTACGACATGGGTCAGATGATCTACTCGATGGGCGCTTCATCGGGGCTCGCCGCCGGGCTGTCCATCGGCAACGACGCGCGCAAGATCATCGCCTTTTTGGGCGACTCCACCATGTTCCACGCCGGGCTCCCCGGGCTGCTCAGCGCCATGCTCTACGACCACGACTTCACGTTGGTCCTGCTCGAGAACGGCACCACGGCGATGACCGGTCATCAGCCCCGCCCGGGCTCGGGAGAGATCGGCGAGAAGATAAACCTCGTGGCGATGTTCGAGACTTTCGGCGTAAAGCTCATCAAGGACGTGGACAGCTACGCCCAGGCCAAGCTCACGGCCGCGATAAAGGAGGCCCTCGATCACAAGGGGTTCTCCGTCGTCATCGCCCGACACCCCTGCATGCTCAAGTTCGTGCGCGATCAGAAAAAGAAGATCCCCGGTTTCAAGATGCCACAGGTCGAGATAGACCAAGAGACCTGCGATCGCGCCATGGTCTGCGTGGAGAAGTTCGGGTGCCCGTCTTTCACCGCCCACGAAGACGGCAGCGTCTCGGTGCACACAGACCTGTGCATCGGTGACGGCTCGTGTCTGCCCACCTGCCCGGTCAACGCCATCGGCCGGCCCAAGCCAGGAGCGAAGAAATGAAGCCGATGAACATCTATCTGAGCGGCGTCGGCGGCCAGGGCATCGGTCTGCTCACCGAAATCCTCTCGCGGGCTTGCCTGGCCGCCGGGCACACCGTCCACGGCTGCGACACCCACGGCCTGGCTCAGCGCGGCGGCACCGTCGTCTCGCACCTGCGCCTGGGAGAGGCCTTTCACACGCCCCGGGTCCCGGCCAAAAAAGCCGACCTGGTCATCGGGCTCGAGAGGCTCGAGGCCCTGCGAGCCGCGGATCTCATGTTGGCGCCCGGCAAAGCGGTCGTGTACTACGACACCATGTACCAGCCCATACACGTCCGGATGGGGAGACAGCCCTACCCGAAAAACGACGTCCTCAAACGGGTTGCAAAGGAAAAAGGCGCCCGCGTGGAACGCGTCTTCGTGGACGACCTGCCCGATCCCCGCATGCAGAACGTGGCGCTGCTCGGGCGCATCGCCGCCTTGGGCCTTATCGAAGGTGTGAGCACACAGGTGGTCGAAGATGCCCTGCGCGAGGTGATCCCCGAAAAAGCGCTGGACAGCAACCTGGCGGTCTTTTGGGCCTCGGGCCGGGCCGCCTGATCCCCCTCGCCCAACAAAACGCCCCGGCGAACAAAGATCGCGACAGTCAAGGAGCTGAGGGCTGTCAACCGCCGAGCTTCTCGAGCTTTTGTTCGATGTACTGGGTGCGCTTGGGATCTTTGCCCTCGACGGCCTTGAGGTAGCGCCGGTAGATCTCGATGGCCTTTTTCCTATTGCCGACCATCTCGTAGACATAACCCAGGTCGTTCATGGCCTTGATGTTGTCCGGCTCGAGCTCGAGGACTCGTTCGTACGAGGAGATGGCGTCGTTGAATTTCTCGGTTTTTCGATAGGTCACCGCCAGGTTGAAGTGCACCATGGCGTCATCGGGCCTATTGTTCGCGGCCTCTTCGAGCAGGGCGGCCGACTCGTCGTAGTGCTCGAGCTCATTGAGCGCGACACCGAGATTGTTGAGGATATCGGTGTCGTAGGGCGTCTGCTCCATGCCGGCCTTGTACACCTCGACCGACTTGTCGAGCCGTCCGAGCTTTTTGTAGGCGAGCCCCAAGTTGATATACCCCTGGGCATCATCCTCCTTGAGGGCGATCGACTTTTCCAGAGGCGCTATCGCCTCTTCGACCCGCTCGAGCCGCACGAGCATGGCGCCCTCCATGGCCCAGGCGTTTTGGTACTTCGGCTCCAGCTGGCGGGCCTTACGAAAGTGCTCCATCGCCTCTTCGTAGTCCTCTTTTTGCCGCAGCAAGCTCCCCAAGGTGAAATGGGCCGAAGCAAAGCCGGGATCGAGCTCGACCGCGGCCCGCGTCTCCTCGATCGCCTCGTCGATCTTCCCCTCGCGCTTGAGCTTGACGGCCTCCTGGTAGTGCACCGCTGCCTCCTCGTGAGCCGGCGATTGAACCTGTCCAGCTCCTTGCGGATGAACGAACGCGTCGTCTCCTTCTTCCCAGCCGCCGCCTTCGGCGTTCGGAACCGCGCCCGGTTGGGACGCCCCGCACCCGCACAGAGTTATCATTGAGCACAAAAGCGCTGCCGTGCCGATTCTCGCCATAGTCGTCTCTCTCCTTCCCATTTTTCTCGTCTTTATCGTCTCGAGATGCCGCTCGCATCCATCGACCTCAAACACCAAATCATGGCGCGCCCTTGGCCGTTGTGCAAATCGATCGACAAATTCAACACTCCAATTTCATTGTTATTGTACTTATCCAACTCAAGGCCAAACTTTTTGCACATTTACATCGCCACCACTTGTAAGCAGAAATTTCAGGTGTTAGGTATTCGAAGACTTCCGCTCGAGAATGAGCGGTCCGGGGAGTGCAAATCGGCACCTCAACTATTATAAGTTCGCGAATCGACAAGGAGGCGCTTATCTCATGTGTGTGAATCCCTATCCCAGATTTATTATCTTCGGTTACGCTGCTTTTGCCTTTTTTGTCACCTTCTGTCCTTTGTCGGCAGACGCCTCGAACGAAGGGTTTGCCGACCCACTTCGCGCCTGGAAAACAATGGACAACGCGTGGGATGGCGATCACTGGATGGATTTTGCCACCTTGGAGTGGGAGTACTTTATGATCCACGACGACGACTCCGAGTTCGTCGGCGTCCTCGGCTATATCCTGACCGATCCTCGTGGGAAAGGGCTGGACGCCTTCAAGATGATCCCCAGCGGCGGCAACGTCGCCGTGGGCGGGCGCGTTCTCGGTGCCGACGCGGTCGGAGAGTACGTCAACTTCCCACTCGAGGGTACCGACGTGAACGCGACCTCAAAAGACTCGCTGTTCACAGATCCCCACACCGATCACTACGCCGCCATCACCACCCTGCCCAGCGGCGCTCCCGACGGGGGCGATGCCCTGCGCCTCCAAGGCCGCACCGAGCTGTTCGAGTGGGACCTGCGCGTGTACCAGGCGTGGACCGAGCTCAACGACTTGAGACACGACGACGACGCCGCGTTCACGGTCGTGTCCGACGAGCAGGTCGGCTACACCCCTTACGAGGTCTTCACCATCGACGCCATCTGGCCGCGGACCGCCGTGGTGGGCACGATGACGTATCTCCCCACGGGCGAGGTCATGGAGATCCAAGGCAAGGGCTACCGGGAGAACTCCTGGGGCCGCTACCTGATGCCCACGGACGGCTGGGACTTCCTCGTCTACTCCGACCACGGCGAAGAGGGGACCTTGATGGCCATGCAGACCTACCACAAATCCACGCAGCTCGATTACCTCGACGTCGCTTTCCGAGACTCAGGCACCCTCGTGTCCCGGCGTTTTCGCCCCACCCGTGGTGAAATGGGCTGGGTCCACAACGACTGGCGCTGGGATCCAAAACCCCGTCAGTGCGTCCCGACGAGCACCGAAATCGTCGCCGAGGACGATGACTACCGCCTCGAGGCCTGGGTCGAGATCCCGCCCGAGGCCCAAGAGCCTTTCTTGTCCGGAGCCGCGTTCGGCACCAAGGTCTTCTTCATCCAAGAGCAGTATCCCTTCGTCGAAGGTCGCATCCTGCGCAGAGACACCGAGGAAGTGGTCACCACCTTCTCCGGCCAGGCCGGCGGAGAGTTTGCCCTGCACAAGGCGCTGCGCTATTGGCGCCCCTCGTGGGAGTGTCATCTGTGGGGCCGGCAAAAATTCTCCCAGGACCTTTGAGGCGGGATCAACGCAAGCTGCCCAGGGCGGCTCCCAAGGAATCGAAGACGTCGATCGCCTTGTCGAGCTTGAGGATCTTGAAGACCTCGAGGGGCTGCTTGCCCAGGTTGGCTATCTTGGTGTCGCCCCCATTGGCGCGGGTTCGCTTGAACGCCGCGACGATGGCCCCGATGCCCGAGCTGTCTATGAGCTCGAGCTCGCCGAGGTCGAAGACGATCCCCCGCACGTGAGTCACCAGGAGATCCTCGAGCACCGGCCTCAGCTCGGCGGCCGTCAAGGCGTCGAGCTGCCCCTTGAGCCCCAAAACGACCACATCATCTTGATTCTGTTTTATGATCTCCAGCATAGAGCACTCTCCCCTCGCCGAGCTTCAGCTCGAACGATCAAGTCACCTTCTCGCCGCCACCAAGTCCCTGACCAGCCTCAAAACGTTCGCTTTGCCCTGCCCTCCGGGTTCGTATTCCACTCGAGAGACGAAGGATCGCATGATATGAAGCCCCATCCCGGTCTCGCGCAGCTCGTCCAACGTGGGCATCTCGGCCTCCAGGGGGTCGAAAACGCAGCCATCCTCCAGGAATTCCACCACCAACCGGCTCTTGGAAACGGTGATATTTATCAGAAAGTCCCGCCCGGTCTCGCTGCCTCCCCCGTGCTTGACCGCGTTGTTGAACGCTTCGTTGAAAGCCGAGATCGTTTGGTTTCTAAAACCCGGCGGCTCGCCTCTGCGCTCGAGATCTCCGCAGATCCGGTCGAGCACCGCGCCCACGCGATCGCGGTAGCGAAGTTCGGCCGGAACGAG
>JAABTR010000226.1 GCA_011389755.1 Deltaproteobacteria bacterium
CGATCGTCGCAGCGACATCTTCTCGCTGGGGGTTGTCTTGTACCTCCTGGCCACCGGCAATCACCCCTTCCCCGGCGTGTCTGAAGCCGAGCGGATGCACAAGATCCTCAACGGCAAGTTCACCCTCCCGCGCAAGGCCAACCCTTCGCTTTCGAAGCAGCTCGAAGAGATCATTTTGACGGCGATGGCCACATCACCTTCGAACCGCTACGACTCCGCTTCTCAGTTCGCCACCGATCTCGATAATTTCGCCAAGGTGACCGGCGAGAGCATCGGCTCTGAAGAGCTCTCCGTGCTCATGCGCCTTTTGTTCGCCGAGGAGCTCTCTATAAATGAATCGCGCATTCGAGAATACCGCAGTCAAGCTCATGTCCCTGAAGAGTCGATCACCTTTTCCCCCCCGGAAGCCCCCGCGGAAACCGGGCAGCCGGACCAGGGCCATCCAGTCTCGAGCAAGGCACCCGATCGCGTGCGCATGTCTTCCAACAGCCGCTCGAGAAAAATAGTCTACACCGTCACGGGGCTGATTTTTTTGGCGGGCCTGGTCGCCGCGTCGGTAGCTTTTTTGCCCGCAGTATCACAGTTCACCACCAACAAGCTCCACGTAGCATCAGGGCAGCCGGACAAAGACACCGTCTCCACTGAAAAAAATATCGAACACGATTCAGGCGGCGACGCCACCAAAGTTTTGTCCGGCGATACTCCCAAAGGACGTCACAAGAACGGGAAAAAATCTTCGGCGCATACGAGAAACGGTGCCGAAGCCGGCAAAAAGGACCGAGCCGATCAAAAGGCGGAAAAGGCCCAAGCGGCCGAGGACGCCTCACAAAAGCCCGTCCGCATTCGTTTGAACATCCGCCCCCAGCCCCGCCGAATACTCTTGGACGGCGAGCTTCTGACACGGCAGCCCCGGTTCTTGCGGCTGCCCAAGGACGGAAAAACCCACATCCTCACGCTGTCGAGCCCCGGTTACAAAACCAAGATCGTGGAATTTGTCGCTGACGACGACAAAAAACTCAATATTGTCCTGCCTCGTGAGTCTCCTCCGAAGCCCATCAAGAAAAAGGACCCGCCCAGGAGAAAGAGCCAGCCCAAGAGAAAGAGCCAACCCAAGCCCGCCCAAGACGATCAAGGCAAGCTCCAGAAGAACCCCTATGGCTGAGCCGGCGGCGCAGTCCGATCGGCACACGTTGAACCCGCCTCGGCTCAATGCTATGTTTCGTTAAGATATCCAGACGGCCTCGCTCGCTCGGGGCATCGAGGAATACCGACGCAGATGCTCGAATCCTACTTGTCCCTACGCCGCAGAATTGACAGATTCTCCGCCTCGGTCCACGCGCGCTACTTGGACGAAATTCATTGCCGCCGTGGTTGTTTCGACTGCTGCAAGGCAGGCCTCACTCTGACGGCCGTGGAAGCGGTGAACCTCGGTCAGTTTTTGGGGTTTTCCCGCGACCGGGTCTTGCTGCAAGCAGGGCAACACCCTTTGCACCTCGAAGGCTATTGCTCATTTCTGGGCGAAGCTGGACAGTGCCGCGTCTATGAGGAGCGTCCCATCGTCTGCCGCACTCACGGCCTGCCCCTGGCTTACGCGGATGAGCCCGAAATCGTAACCTGTGAGAAAAATTTCTCTGTGCACCCTCCCCATCGCTCCGCTGTGCTCAACATGGAGAACGTCGCCACGGCGCTGTTTGCCGTCAACTTGGAGTTTTGTCGCAAGGCAGGGGTCAATCCCATGTCTCGCGTGCCCATCGACCGCATCGCCGCGCTCAAAGGCTGACCACCTCGTTGATTTGACGTTTGGACGGAGGCCGGCTAGGTTTTTGCTCCGCCCCGCAGGCGGATGCTCACAAAAAATTCATCGAAGGCCTTGATTCAAAATGACACCCATGAGCCCCAACAAACGCTCCTCATCCAAAAGGTCCAGTCAGACCCTCGCCCATGGCGCCGACAAGTACGCCCTTTATGAAAGGGCCGTCCAAGACCCCCCTTCCACGAGAGAGCTGATAGAAGAGATCTACAAAAGTCGCCGCAACAGGGCCCCTCGCTCGTTGCGGGAGGACTTTTGCGGCACCGCGGCCCTGTGCGTCGACTGGGTTCTGAGCAAAAAGGATCGACGGGCGCTCGGGATCGACATCGATCCCGCTCCCCTTGGTTATGCCCGGCGCCGAAAGCTCCCCTCTTTGTCCGAGTCACAGCGCCAGAGGCTGCGCCTCGTGCAGCAGGACGTCCTCGTCCCAGACGACCAGCTCCATGACGTGGTGGTGGCTTTCAACTTCTCCTACTGGACTTTCCACAAGCGAAGCGATCTCTTGCGATACTTCTTGAATGCCCACGCCGGGTTGAACAAGAGCGGCCTGTTCCTCCTCGACCTGCACGGCGGCCCCGACGCCCAGTACGAGCTCGAAGAGGCGACCGACCACGAAGACTTCACCTACGTCTGGCAGCAGGACATCTTCGACCCCATCGGCAACTCCACCCGCTGCCACATCTCTTTTTCCTTCCCCGACGACAGTCGACTCGACAAGGCCTTTACTTATGACTGGCGGCTGTGGAATCTCGGTGAGCTGCGAGACATTCTCCACGAGGCCGGGTTCAAGCGGGTGGACACGTGGTGGGACGGAGACGATGACCTGCTTCGGCCTATGAAAAGCGCAACGAACAACGTCTCTTGGGTCGCTTATCTCGCGGCCTGGAAGAACTAAGGCCTGCGAATCAAGAGCCTTTTGTGGGCACGGTCACAAGGCG
>JAABTR010000227.1 GCA_011389755.1 Deltaproteobacteria bacterium
TCGGGGTAACCGTCGCCCCGCCACTCATCCACGGTGAGCGAGGCGGCGACCCGCACCAAGTCTCCCGTTACGTCCGCAGCGTGGCCCATGCGCGGTCCAAAGGCGGATATGGCCCCAGAGGGAGTCTTCAGCTTCAACTTGAGGTGTTCTTTTCCGACCACCTTCTTTTCGAGCACGTAAAGTCCATCTATGTCGAAGATCGGCTCTGGGTTCTGCGCCCCAAAAGGACCCAGCCTCCCGAGCTCCTCGACAAGCTGAGCATTCAACTCCGAGGCGGTCAATTTGCAGTCGCACTCGATGTTTTCGTCCGAAACCTCCGACCAGCTGGCCTGGGCAAACTCCTCGAGGAGCCTCGCGAGGTTTTCGACCTCTTCGTCTCTCACCGAAAATCCGGCCGCCTCCCTGTGCCCTCCGAAGCGCAGCAGAGCTTCGCTCGCGAACACGAGGCTCTCGTGAAGGTTGAGCTGCCCCCGCGAACGAGCCGACCCCGTTCCAACGCCGTCTTCGATGCCGATGACGTAGACGGGCCTTTTGTAGTGCTCCACGAGCCGCGCCGCGACGATCCCCAAAACACCTCGGTGCCATCCCTGCCCCGCCACCACGATCACCCGACGAGTCTCCAGGCCACGCTTTTCGATTTGGTCCCGCGCTTTTTCCAAAACCGCCGCCTCGAGCAGCCTCCGCTCCTGGGACAACTTGTCCAATTTTGAGGCGAGCTTTTCGGCCTCTTTGCGACCTCGAGCGAGCAGAAGATCGAGCGCGTGTTTTGCGTTTTCGAGCCTCCCCGCCGCGTTGAGCCTGGGAGCCAATTGGTACGCAATGTGGTCAGAGCGCACCTTTGCCGAGCGGATACGAGCTATCTTGAGCAGCGCCTGGACCCCTTCGCTGGGCGAATGGGACATATTCTGAAGACCGTGCCGGACCAATGTCCGGTTGTTTCCCAAAAGCGGCATCACGTCAGCCACGGTCCCCAAGGCCACCAATTCCAAAAAAGCCCGCATATCAATCTCGTGCCGAAGCGCTAGCTTTTTTCGAACCAGCCCGGTCTTGACCGCCGCGGCGAAGTAGAACGCTAACCCAACCGCCGCCAGAGTCTTGTCAGGAAAGCCGCAGTCGCTGCGCTGGGGGTTGACGAAGGCGTGGACTGGAGGGTGGTTGCCCTTTACCTGGTGGTGATCCACCACCACCACGTCCAAATTGAGCTCACAGGCTCTCTTTGTGGCCTCCATGTCTCCGGTGCCGCAGTCGGTGGCGATAAGCAGAGTGCATCCTCTCGACGCGAAATCCTCCACCGCCGCCACCGTGAGCCCGTAACCGCTAAAGCGGTCTGCCAGCGCGGTGTGGGTCTCGAGCCCGACGCGCCTCAAAAAAAGCGTCATCAAAGCCGAGCTCGTCACGCCGTCCACGTCGTAGTCGCCGAAGACGCCGACCCGTTCCCGACGGGCGACCGCTTCCACGACGCGGGCGACGCCCTTTTCGAGATCGGCCATGTCACCTGGGAGCTGGAGATGCGACAGCCGCGGCTCTAAAAAGAGCTGGGCCGCTTCGGGGCTCAATAGACCGCGGTTGACGAGACAGACGGCGGTGGCCTCCTTGAGGCCGAGCTTCTCACCGAGAAGACGCGCCGCCTCGAGGTCGGACGACTTGACCGACCATGTGACGGCGCGGACCACCTAGGCTTTCTTTTTCGCGAAACGGGTATCCAGCCAAACCACGATGGGGGAGGCCACGAATATCGAGGAGTAGGTTCCGACAAACACACCGATGAGGAGGGCGAAGGCGAAGTCGCGGATGGTGGTCCTCCAACCGATGGACAGCAGCGCAACCACCACGATGAGCGTCGTCAAAGAGGTCAGCACCGTCCGGCTGAGGGTCTCGTTGATGCTGACGTTGATGACCTGAGACAGGCGCCTCTCCTTGATCTTGCCGAGGTTCTCGCGGATGCGGTCGAAGACCACGATGGTGTCGTTGAGCGAGTAACCCACGATGGTGAGCAGGGCCGCGACGGTCGCCATCGTCACCTCAACCCTGAAGATGGTGAAGATGCCGACCGTGATGAAAATATCGTGAATGAGGGCGACCACGGCGCCGGGAGCGAACCTCAAATCGAAACGAATGGCGATATAGAGCATGATGAAGAGCAGCGCGAACACGATGGAGGCGATCCCGTCGTCTCGAAGCTGCTTTCCGACCTTGGGCCCCACCCACTGAGAGAAGAGCTTCTGGGCTCCTTGTCCCCATTCGGTGCCCCGCAGGCCTTCCATCACCTTTTCCGACACGCCGATGAGCGCCACTTCGTACACGCGGTCTTCCTGGTGGCTCCAGGCGCACGTGCGGCTCTCGCACTGCTTCATCGAATCTTCTTCGTCTTCTTGTGGGGCCGCGGCCGCCTCTTTGGCCACTTTTTCCGGGTCGACCGCTTCTGCGGTCAAGGTGCCAAGCTCCAACCCGGCTTTCGTGACCGCCTCTTCGAGCCTTGCGATCTCCACCGGCTCGTCGAGACGAAGGGTCAACTTGTCACCGCCGGGAGACAGCTCGAACCGCTGCAGGGCGTTGCCCCCGAAGGAGGTCTCGAGGCTCTTCTTGGCGGCCTCGGCCTGCTGCTCGCTGACGGGCGATATAGACTGCAGCCTGATGAGGAACTCGCTTTGTCCGGCCCCAAAGGTGACCACGTCGCTGCCTTCGAAACCCAACGACCTCAGCTCACCGCGCAGCTGCGCCGAAGTGACGTCGTTTTGAAAGGTCACCTGCATCTCGGTTCCGCCGACGAAGTCGATACCGAACTTCGGACCGACTATAAAAGCCAACGCGATGCTGACCAGCACTAAAACCAGGGACGCAATCAGGAAGGGCTTGCGGCTCCCCATGAAATCGTAATTGGGTCTTTTTTTAAAGAACTGCATGGCTCAAATGCTCAGGTGCTCCGTCCTACGACGGGTGATGAAGTCAAACAAAATTCGGCTGATGAAAATCGCCGAGAACATGCTGGTTATGATCCCGATGAGCAGCGTCACGGCGAAGCCCTTGATGGCTCCCGTGCCGTACTGAAGCATCACCACACCAGCGATGAACGTCGTTATTTGGGCGTCGAAGATGGTCCAGAACGCGCGTTTGTAGCCGGCGTCCACCGCCGGCCGAGGAGCCTTGCCCGAACGAAGCTCCTCCCGAATGCGCTCGTAGATGATGACGTTGGCGTCCACCGCCATACCGATGGTCAAGATGATCCCGGCGATACCCGGAAGCGTCAGCGTCGCGCCGAATGCGCTGAGAATACCCAAAATGAAAAGGGCGTTCGAGATCAGAGAGATATCAGCGGCGACGCCGCCCATCTTGTAATAGATGAGCATAAAGAAAATCACCGCGATGAAGCCGACGATAAACGCCCAGGTGCCCATGGTGACGGCGTCGGCGCCGAGGGTCGGGCCGATGGTGGTCTCGGTCACCGGCTTGAGAGGCGCGGGCAGGGCGCCTGCCCGAAGCACCACGACGAGATCCTTGGCCTGCGAGAACAGCTTGTTGTACGCCTCATACCCACCCAGGGTGATCCGCGCCTGGCCTCCGCCGATCTTTTCGTTGATGACGGGCGCCGAGTTGACCTTGTCATCCAACTGAATGGCCATGCGCTTTTTGACGTTCTCTTCGGTCAGGTCGCCGAACTGCTTGGCGCCCGTCTGGTTGAACGACAACGAAACGTAGGGCTGGCCTGTCTGCTGGTCGTTCATGACCATGGCGTTGTCGATGTACTCACCCGTGATCCCCGCCTCGCGGTGCAGGTACTGGGTCCTCCAGCTCACGTCGGCCGTCGGGTTGCCCGCTTCGTCCAAGGCGCGCTCTTCCTCGAAGGCGATGGAACGATCCCTGGGGATCTCCACACCACTGCCCTTGATGAAATCCTTGAGAACCTGGCGCCCGCTGCGGCCGTCGGGCTGATTTTTCGCCTGAAGGAAAAACGACTGGACGTTTTTCCCCGGTCCGTTGGGAGCAGACTCTTGCTTGAGCTCCACCTGGTCGTTTTCCTCGAGCTTCCCGGCGAATTTGCTGAAGAACTCTTTGGTGCCCGCATCGTCGACAATCTTGAACTCGAGGCGCGCGGTCTGGCTGATGATTCTCTTTATGCGCTCGACCTGTCGCTCGTCGACGCCGGGGATCTCGACGATGATATCCTGGCCTCGCGACTGCACCGTGGTGTTGACCAGGCCGAGCTCATCGATACGATTTCCGATGGTCTCGATGGCCTGCTTGACGGCGAGCTCCTGGGTCTCGTCGACGACCTGCTCCACTATCAACATGTGGATGGTCCCGCCCTCCTCGGACTCCTCGACCACCGAGTGGCGATAGTCCTTGAGGACCTCGGCGACGCCGTCCGATCGGGCGTCTTGGGCGCTCGAAAAGATGAGGTCGAAAAGATGATTCTCTTCGCCGGGGCGAACCTCGACGTCGGCCACATCCGCTTTTTCCCCGAGCTGGTCCACGATGGCCTGAGCCAGGTGGTCCCGCTTGTCCTCGATGGCGGCTCCGACCTGTACTTCGTAGATCATCCTGAGCCCGCCTTGGAGGTCGAGTCCGAGGCTGACTCCCGGAAACATCTCCCGCAGAGCTTCGGGGAGCGGATCGGCAGCCTTATCCTCTTTGGGTTTTACAATGAATGTGGTCAGCGAAGCTCCTACGGACAATGCGACCAGCAAGAGCGTGAAGATGACCTTCCAAGCCAGTTTGCGTTCCACTTTATGACTCTCCGATTTAACCTGTGTACTTATCGGCCACGTGGGATTTCAGAACCCGTACGCGCACCTTTTCGGATATCTCGACTGTAAAAAACTTGTCCGTGACACCCGAGATCCTGCCTACGATACCACCAGTGGTCACGATCTCTTCGCCTTTAGACAAATTGTCAATCATCTTCTGATGATCTTTGGCTTTTTTCTGCTGCGGCCTGATGAGCAGAAAGTAGAACGCGGCAAACATGGCGAGCATCATGATGATGGTCACCATGGGGTCCTGACCGCCGCACGGTCCCACAGGCCGCTGTCCACCACCTTCCGGTGCGCCTTGAATCGCGGTTCCCTCTTGACCACCTTCCACCGGAGCCGCCGCTCCCGAAGGCTGTGCCAAGCCGAATATTGTCGCCCAATTGGAGTGCATCGAAGCGCTTCCTCCTAAAAAATTGCTCGCCCACCCCTTTTACCTTGGCAAAAGGCCGCTCACTACTATCAAAAGGCCGTATGGGGGTCAAGCTCAATGCGTTTCGAACGTGACCTGGCCAATTTTTCCCTTTAATTACAGCCGATTCCACCGCGACCAAGACGCGCAATTATCGCGCCCCGATTTTTCTGAAATCGTCCCCGAGATAGGACGCGTACCGACTCAGGTCGACGATGAGCGAAGTGAGCGCCTCTGCTCGCCCCCGATTGTCGCGGGAGATGTCGATAACCTGGTCGGACAGGTCGATGATCTCCCCCACGGCTTGACCGCGCACCCGCACTTGGCCGGCCAGGGTGGCGAAATCGGCCGCGATGCGGTTGACGGTTTGGAACACATCATCCGACGAGGCCGCGTGCACCCGCGTCGAATCGAGGACATTCTCGCCGGCGCCACGAATGCGCCCGAAGAGCGAGAGCGTCCGCTCGTTCCGCCCGACCTGCTCCTCCAGCATATGGGTGACCTGGCCGAGGGCCCCGATGACCTTGCCGATGATCTCCTCGACCTGCGTCCCCCTCTCCACCTGTTTCTCGGTGCGCTCCACGATCCCGGCGTTTCTTATGGTGGCTTTCTTCACCTCCTCGGGGATGGAGCGCAAAAGCCCCACGGCGCTCTGAGCGAGCCGCCCGCCCCGGTCGACGTCCACCTGCCCCCGCTCGATGGTCTCGACGGTTTGGACAAAGCCATCTTTGAGCCCCCCGACCACCTTGGATATCTCGGATATCGCCCCCGCGGTGGACTGAGCCAGGTCCTTGACCTCGTGGGCCACGACCGCAAAGGCCCGGCCGTGCTCCCCCGCCTCCGAGGCGATGATAGAGGCGTTTATCGACAGCAGCTTCGTCCTCTCGGCCAGGTTGCGGATCACCTCGATGACCCTGTCGACCTGGTCGACGCGGGAGGCGAGGCTGGCGGTCACCTCCAAGATCCGCTCGTTCGACAAATGGATCGCGTCCGACCCCTTTATGACGTCGCGGATAGCCGCCTCGATCCGCGCGGTCTCACCTTCCAGGCGCTCCATGCTCACCGCCGCGTCGCGAGCGTCGCTGCGGGCCTGCTGCGCCCCCTCCACCACGTCGTGCAAGGCGCCCTGGGCCAACGATATCTTCGAAGACAGGTTCGCAAGGTCGCCGGCCAAGGCGCGGACGTTCCTGTCCTCTTCGCGAGTGGTCCGGCTGCCCTCCTCGATATTCGCGTTGAGGCTTTCCACCGAATTGGCGACGGTGCTGATGGCCGAGTCCATCGACGAGATGGCCATGGACGCCTCCTCCAATCGCCTCGATATGGAGTCGGCGAAGCCCGATATCTGGGTCAGGTCTTCTCGCAGACCTTGCAGCGCCTTGTGGGTGCGGGTCGCGATCTCGGACTGACTCCTGGCGCCCGAGACGACCTCGGAGCACGAATCCCCCGCGCCCTCGGTCGCTTCAATGACCCGGGAAGACAGGCTGGTCAGCTGGGAGATGATCATCTTCATCTGACCGCACATGAGGCGCAGAGCGCCCACGATCTCTCCCAGCTCGCCGGCGGCGTCTTCGGGCAGCCTGGGCTGGAGCTCGCCTTGGGCGATCTGCTCGATCCCCCTGACGATGCCCTCGACGGCCTCGGAGTAGCCCTCCATGAGCTTCCTCGACACCCAGACGGTCCCCGCGCCTCCTATCGCCAAGACGGCCGCGGCGACCAGCCAGAACAGCGCGCCGGGCACCCCTTGCGGCCGAACGACACCCAGGCCGAACGCGACGCCTACGAGGGCGGCGACCAAGATGGCGCCCATGGCGAAACCAAGGGACAAGAACATGACGAAACGCTTGCGCACGGACATTGGCATACCTCACAAACCGCAAAGCGCCACAGGCACGAAACCTTCGGAATAATGAAAGATTAGCAGCGCAACGAGCCGCGGTAAAGCTGCGTTCTTCAAAGGCGCGTTATCTCGAAATTTGGGGCTCCAGCTCGTCCGCCAAAACGTCGATGTCGGCGGCGCCGAGCCCCTCCTCCCGCAGATGCGGCAAAACGATTATCGGAATCCGCAGGTTGCGCTCGAGGCGCTCGATGGCGTGTTTTTGAGACGCGTAGGCCCCCAGGGCCACCGCAGCCGGGAGCATCCACTCCGGCAGCGCTTTCTTCCCCTCGTCTTCCACCGCCGCCTTGAGCCCGGCTGAGGGCGGATCTGACAAAAAGCGATTGACGATGACCCTCTCCACGGGCAGGTGCAGCTCCCGCAGCCCGGCGATGTACTCGCGGGTCTCGGTCACCGGCATCTCCTCGGGCAGAGTGACCGGGATCGCCTCGGTCCGGCTCGGATCCTCGAGCAGCTCGACGCGCTGCAACGCCTCATCGCGAATCCGGCCGGCCGGCACCGACGCGGCGATGGCCCGGGGCAAGCCGAGCACATCCAGGCCGTGGCCGGTCGCCGGAGAATCGAAGAGCACGATGTCGTACTTCGGCTGCTGAGGCGTCGACGCCAGGGCGTGATAGGTCGCTTTGCCCAACATCGCCCACTCGGCGAGGCCGGGGACGGCGTCGAGAAACGTGCGGACCACCTGGCTGCCGAACACGAGCTTGTGAAGAGTGCGGCTGGGCAGCACCGAACGCCCGTACTCCTCTTGGCTCGCCCGCGGTTCGAGGTTCACCGCGTCGAGATTCTTCTCGATGGTCGAAATTTCGGGGGTCAAGGGGACGCCGCCGAGCAGGGCGCGGTAACGGGCCGGAGCGTTGGCCAGGCAGATGAGGGTGCGCCTGCCCCGGCGAGCGGACAGCTTCCCCAGCGCCACGGTCAAGGAGGTCTTGCCCACCCCACCCTTGCCGCCGACCACCACGAACTCCTTGTCAAAAAAAGAGGTGGCGATCATCGGCGCTCGCTCGGCGGCTGAGAGCCCAAATCCTCATGGAGCCGCTCCATCAGCGCGAGGGCGTCACCGCGCTCGACCCCGCTCATCCTGACCAACCACGGGCCCTGCTTGACGAGGAGGCGCGTCCGACCTCGACCGGGAGGCACCAACAAATAGAGCGCCAGATCGATGATGACCCCTGCCGCGACGACGCCGGCTCCCACCAGCGCCAGGTAGGGGTAGCCCGCCCTGAGCCCGTCGACGAACCACTGTATCCCCAGCCACGTGCCGACCGCGAGGGCTCCGAACCCCACCAGGAGGTGGAGATAGCGCTGACGGTTCTCAAACCTCACCGCCTCCACGTCCCGCGCGAAGCTCACGGTTCGAACCTGCCTGATGGACCTGCCCAGGATGGTCCAGTCCGCGTCCAGCACCAATTTTTGCTCCCGCAGCTCCAACGTCGCGCTGCGCCTTATCGACAAACCATAGCGGCCGATGACGGCCAACATCCCCTTGAGGAGATAGACCCCGGACACAATCGCCAAGACCCGCACAGGGCTCCACGCCAATCTGAAGGAGAGCTCCCCTTGCGCGCGGAGGGCGGCGCTCGGAGGCGGCGGCGCTGCCCCGGGATCGCTTTGCATTTTTTCTCCATTCATCGGCTCGTATCCTAGCCCAGGCACACGCGGGATAAAAGCCTGTCGGCCGGCTTTGTTTTGCCTTTGCGGTCGGTTTCTCGATATTTTTTAAAGAATTTCTCGTCCCTAGCGTCAAAGCGAGCATGTGAGAACGTCGGACGTCACCTCGAGACCCGATAGCGGCAACGAAAGATGATTCTTGAAGTCCCTGTCCGGCGCTTCTATATTGACTTGATTCATTTAAGGAGGCCTTCATGAAAAAGCTCGTGTGTTTGCTCGCTGGGGTTTCTCTTCTGTCGATGCTCGCATCGTGCGGCCCGACCTACGTACGCGGCTCCGAAAAACCGGACCTGGACGAGTATGCGATGAGCACGGGGCTCGACAAGGTCGATCTTCAAAAGCTCTTCGATGAAAACTTGGAATCGCTGATGAGCTCTGCGGTGGTGGCGTCGTGGCGCCAGCAGCCCCAGCCGCCTATCGTTTCGGTGTTCCCCATCGCCAACGAGACGAGCGAGCACATCCGCGACCAGCTCAACGCCCTTCTCGCCAAGATGGAGACCCAGTTCATCAATCAAGGCATCGCCACCATCGTCGACCATGATCGTCAGCAGGAGCTGATCGAGGAGGTCAAACGCCAGCAAGGGGGCGCGTTCAACGAGGCCCAGTCCGCCCAGGTGGGCCGCCAGCTCGGGGCGAAGTACTTTTTGACCGGCAAAATCTACGACTCCGCCGAGAGGGCCGAGGGCGAGCGCCGCGTCCAGTACTTTTTGTTCATGAAAATCGTCGATGTCGAGACCGGGGTCGTGCGCTGGCAGAACGAGGCCAACTTGACCAAGGGGCTCGTGAGCTAAAAACGAACATGACCCGTATCCCGACATCGGCGCTCCCGGCGCTCGCCGCGGCGCTTGCGGTCACCGGATGCGCCGGCTATGCCGGCTCGGTCACCGAGATCCGCAGCGCGCTCCTCGCCGGAGACAAAGAGCGGGCCCTCGAGGAGACCAGCGACGCCCTCGACGTTGGAGACCCCTCCGAGCTCCCCGAAGAGCTCGACGGCCACGCGCCGCTGCTCGTCCTCGAGCGAGCCACCATCAAGCAAGGCCTGGCCCGGTTCGAGGCTTCCGCGGGTGATTTCCGAGTCGCGGACAAACACCTGGAGCTGCTGGACCTCAAGAACGACACCGCGGGAAACATCGGCAAGTACCTGTTCTCCGACGACGTGACGACCTACAAAGCGCCCTCCTACGAAAAGCTCCTGCTCAACACGCTCAACATGGTCAACTACTTGGCGCTGGGCGATCTCGAAGGAGCGCGCGTCGAGGCGCGGCGGCTGACCGTCATGCAGGACTACCTGTCCGACGCAAAACAAGGCGGCCAGTCGGCGATGCTGTCTTTGGGATCCTACCTGGCCGGCTTCGCCTTCGAGATGTCCGGAGACGAAGAGCGCGCTCTTGGCTACTACGGCGAAGCGCTGGCCCGGGGCTCGTACCCCTCTTTGCGAGGGCCGGTGCAGCGCCTCGCCGCCTGCCACAGCTACCGCGACGAACAGCTCGAGCAGCTGCTCGAGGAGATCGGCCCGGCCCCGCAGTGCTTGCAGACGTCGAGGGAGCAAGGCACGGTCCTGGTGGTCGCCGCCCATGGCCTTGCCCCTCACAAGGAGGCCATGCGCCTGCCCATCGGCGCCGCGCTCGTCATCGTGGGAGACCTGCTAGGCCCCCAGCAGACAACCCAGGTCAACAGCTTCGCCGCCAAGGGACTGCTCACCTTCGTCAACTTCCCCCAGATGAAAAAAACGCCGGCGCGGTTCGAAGGCGTCCGGGTCCTCATCGACCGCGCCCCTGTCCCCTCCCAAGAGGCGCTCGACGTGACCGCTCGCGTCCTGGAAGCTTGGGAAGCGATGAAGGGCAAGCTCATGCTCGCCGCGATCACCCGGGCCATCTCTCGCCTGGTGGCGGGTCAAGCCACCCAGGTCGCGGTGGAGCAAGCCAGCGGCAACGGGCTGGGCGGCCTCTTGGCGGGGCTGGCCGTGCAGGGCGCCTTGACCGCCGCCGACACCCCCGACACCCGCTCCTGGGTCACCCTCCCCTCAGCCATCCACCTGGCCCGGGCGATGGTGCCCGCCGGGAGGCACGAGCTGCAGGTCGAGTTCAGCGGCCCGGGAGGGCTTTTGAAGTTAAAAAAGACGGTGGACGTGCCCGCCGGAGGATTTATCGTCCTGCCGGTGTCGACGATGAGATGATGTCTTGATGAAAATGAAGGAGGCCCACATGATCAGTCGTTGCGAATTCCTAAAACGCG
>JAABTR010000228.1 GCA_011389755.1 Deltaproteobacteria bacterium
AAAGTGGGCAGGAAGCGATTTGGTATAATGTTTGAATGATCAATGATTTGAACTACGTCAGACGATGGAATCAACCAATTGGGAATTTGATTGTCTGTGATGATGTAAATTTTGTTTACCCAAGGAGCATAGTTGAAGATGCTCCTTAGAGAAAAACGAAGTTCCCCTCGGCATTTGAATCTAGCAGCATCGGAGACAACAGTGTCAAGATTTTTTAGATTACCTTCAGCGTTGAGTTTTTTTTCCAGCCACGAAGGGTCACTTCCATCTACCCAAGTATAAACGATGTCGATTGGAAATGTGACTGGAAAAATTTCTAATTGATGATGCTCGACAAAAGAACGGTTGTAGGAAGTTTTTGGGTTTTCGAGATTTTGACCTATGTCTTCAGGAAATCTGTTGATAAAGAAATCTCTCCAAAAAATGCCAGGGCTTTTTAGAAATTTTGTTAATTTCGACATGTCCCGAGTTCCTTGTTAGATAGCTGATAAAAAGAATAAAAATCGCACCAAAAAATGCCGCTATAGTTTTTGTAGTTTTTAATGCGCGTGTAAAAATTGCCATTAGGTTGATTGGTTCTTTGAAGAAAACCAACAAAGCGGTCAAAAAGTTCGCGGTCGATGGAACCGGGGTCGTGCCAAAAATCATCCAAGGGCCCCTGAAAGGTCAGTCCTGGGATGTCGTAGACAGCCCGACCCAGAAGCTTGACAGGCGTCCCATGGTGGATTGACGAGATGCCCACAGTGCTGTTCATCATGACGGTGCCCAGGGCGTTCTTGAGCAGAGTGGGAAGATGCAGGTCGTGCACGTAGAAGATGCGACTGGAAATGCCGTGACGGGCGCCTAGGTCTCGGAGCAGGGCGCTGTAGTCTCTGTATCCCCGGTCAAGAGGGTGGTGTTTGATGACGAGCGCGTGCTGGGGATCGGCGTTTTTCGCAAAGGAGGCGACGACCTCGGATATGAAGTCGGTGATATCGCGGTAGTCGGTGTGATCGAGCTGGGAGTCCAGGTGAACCTGGAGCGCGACGAGATAGTATTTTTTGGAAAGCTCGCCTGTCAGTTTCGATTGGACGTCACTTTCTTTGAAGCGGTACTTGAGTTTGCGGTAAGCGCCCTTGAGCCAAAAGGGGCCTTCTTTGAGAACGTTGAGGCTCCGGTGATGCCGGTAGCCTGGGTAGGCGAAAAAAGACAGGCAATGGGCAAGGGCGTAAAGGCCGGAATAGAGAGCAAAGGGAAAAAAAGCGCCTTCAACTTTGCGGATGTCGTGGCGGGGGGCGAGTCCAGCGCTCAAGAAAAAAGACGGGTCCTTTGGAAGTTGAGAGTTTCCGTTGACCCCACCCCGTTCGATGGTGATGTAGTCGGGCCTTAGGTAACCTTCTTCGAAAACGTAGACATCTATTCCAAGTTTTTCGGCGGTCTCTTTGGCGATCTGGTGATAGGCACGACAGTCTCCAAACAAAAAGATATCCTGGATATTGTCGTCACGCAAAACGGTCTCGAGGTAACTGGGCCAGCCTTCGGCGGCTTTGCGATAGAATCGTGCAGGCTTGGGAAAATAGAAGAGCGCGTCGCCGGCGTTGAAATTGATCTTGGTTACCTTGGCCCCGGCCTGCTCGATCTCGGTGGCAAATCGCCGGAAGAAAGGACCGACCGGACCTTGGAGGAGCAGAACGTTCCGGCCCGAGAACTTATGAAGCATTGGTCAAACCCTTGTAAAGGTGCACGAGTTTACGAAGCCTGCGCGCCATTTTATTGGTGCGGTAGGCTCGCTGGCCTTTGTGGGAGGCGCTTTGAGCTGCCAGATTCGCAACGACGGTCTCGGCGGTGGTAAAATGACCAGTGTCGCTGCTGAGGTAACGCGGATAAACGATGAGGGCGCCCGCTATCAGCTCGTTGAGCTCGAGACGACGGGTTCGGCGTTTGTGGGGGTGTCTGTCGTTGGTCAGCCCCCACCCCGAATAAAAGGGTTGTCCGTAGGTGGTCACGTCGAGTCCGCGAAGAAGCGCTTCGAACCCCACGAGAGAGGTCATGGAGTGCACGGAATCACAACTCTCCAGGCACTGCGCGATGGAGGCGTCTTCGACGACGAGGTCGCAGACCGCGCGCGCCGTGGATGATGGCACCGCGCCGCGCCTGTTGCCGGTGACCACGTCGGGGTGAGGCTTGAACACGATGTAGTCGTCTGGGTGTTTTTTTCGAACCGCCTCGAGCAGGCCGAGGTTCGTGCGCACCTCAAGACATCCTTTGTCGATAGAGGCGTCGTCTTCCACTTGTCCGGGGACGAGGATGACTCGCTGTTGCTCCGTGTTTTTCAGCTCCAAAGGGTCGGTGCGCCCCAGGTTGTACTTGCTGACCTTGGCCTCGAGAATGGAAAGGCGCAGCGAAGCGGCGCGCTCTAGCTCTTCTTCGGTGAAGTGGCGGCGTTGCAAGATGTTCTCGAGGTCGCTGGGCGAGGTGGGATCGTAGTAAATGCCGCTTTGGTCGACGACCAAGGAGGCTGGGGCCGTCAGGTCTGAGCCGAGGCCCACCGAGCGCAAAAAGCCGTCTTCCATGCGGGAGATGGTCGTGCGGTGTTTCGCAGCGAGATCTGCGACCGCTCTTGTCTCCCTCTGGCCCCAGACGAGAACGCGGCACGATGAGTCAAAGCCTTTGCGCTTGGCGCCTCGTGGCGAGCGGGCAAAAGTCACTTGGTTGCCCGGGGACCTCAAGTACGAGCGCACGAAGGCCCGCTTCCAAAGAGAAAAACCAAAGCAGAAGATGCGCCCTTTGTTCTGCTCGAAGATCCCGCGCTGGAGGGCGAGGTGTTCGATGACTCTCTCGGCCTCGCAGCGCTCTTTCGTGTCGGGATCGAGATACCGCGGATAGAGAAGGTACGCCGCGGCAAAGAGCTCGTCGAGGCTGCGGCACCGGTTTCGCCGGGGCACGGCGACCCGGTCGTCGGTGAGATCCCAGCCGGCGTAAAACGGGATGCCGAAACAGGTGACCGGCCGCCCCACCATGAGCGCCTCGAAGCCGAGCTGGGAGGTGGCCACGTAGACGTGGTCGACCTTCTCGAGGAGGCGGATGGGGTTTATGGGGCTTGTGAGCACCCGGAGGCGGTCGTGCTTCGGTATTGGTCCGAGGCAGCTCTTTTTTTTGCCCGCGAGGACGTCCGGGTGGGTTTTTACGACGATTTGAGCGCCTGGGTTTTCGTCGAGGGCGGCTTCGAGCATGGCTTGGAAGCCGCCCGAATGCAGGCCGCCTTTGACGACGGACATGTCTCCGGCGGTCTGGTCGACGACGAGGACGTGTCTTTTGAAACGCGGGTCCTTTTCGAAGTCGAGGTCGCATGGAGAGCTGTTGTACTTGGAGAGCTGGGCTTCGACGATTTTTTTCCGGGCGCTTTGCGCTCGGCTTAGGAGCGCGGGATCGTCGAGCGCTGCGCTGCGCGGGTCGTCACCTGAGAGGATCGCTTCTAGGTCCGAGACCTGTGAGGAGTCATAGTAGATGCCGCGCTCGTCGACCACGATGGACAGCGGGGGCTCTCCATCGACACCCAGGTTGACCGAACGCAGGAACCCGTCTTCCAGGTGCAGGTACGGCAGGCGGTTTTTTTCGGCGTATTGTCGAGCGTTTTCGGTGTTGGGCTTGAGCCCCCAGCCGACCACGGCGTCGATGTCCCTCGCCTGTTCATCTTTGGGACGCGCAAGCAGGTGGTCGGCGCCCAGGAGCTGCGCGAGGTTGGGCAGGCGCGCGATGCCGTACGAAAAAGTCGCGATGTTTCGATATGTTTTGAGCTTGTTCAACGTTTTTGTCTCGTTCTCATCCGCCGCAGTGCCTACACGAAATAAAGCGGGCATTCAAGAGTTGTCCCGCGCTACGATGAGTGCCCTCGGAGAAGGTCCCTGATCGCCTCGAGGTCTTCCTCGGTGTCGACTCCGTGGGCCGGGGCGTCTTCGATGACGGTGACGTGGATGCGCAGCCCCAAGAACAGGGCCCGGAGCTGTTCGAGGCTCTCGGCGCGCTCGATGGCGGCTTGGGGCGCGGCCGTGAGCCGGCGAAGAGCTTGGACCCGATAGGCGTACATGCCGATATGCCTGAGATACGGCCCATCGCCCAAGGGGGTCGCTGTTTGAGGCCCGCTCGCGAAGCCGTCTCGGTCCCACGGGATCGGTGCGCGGCTAAAGTACAGAGCAAAACCCGATCGATCGCAAACAGCCTTGACGACGTTTGGGTTGAAAAGAGCGTCGGTGCCTTTGATGGGGGTCGCCAAGGTGGCGATGCTCGCCTCGGGATGCGCGGCGAGGGCGGTCGCCACGGTGGAGATGAGCTCGCTTGGGATCGCGGGCTCATCTCCTTGGAGGTTGACGACGATCTCTTCGCCTGTCCAGCCCATCTGCGCGGCGACTTCGGCGATGCGGTCCGTGCCCGAGGCGTGATCCGGGCTCGTCATCCGGGCGGCGCCGCCGAACGCTTCCACCGCTTCGACGATGCGCGCGTCGTCCGTGGCGACGAGCACGCTCTCGGCACCCGACGCCGAGGCTTTGTCGTAGACGTGGGCGATCATGGGGCGCCCGGCCAGATCGGCCAGCGGCTTTCCCGGCAGGCGCGATGAGGCGTAACGCGCCGGGATGACCACGTGAAAAGCGACGCTGGTTTTTGGTTCTTTCATGGGAATAGCTCTCTTTTCATCGCGACCGAGGTTTCAAAAAGAGGTCCCGCACCGCAGACAGACCGATCCGGCAGTCCAGGATGAGGTCGGCCACCTCGCGGACCGCGCCGCAGCCCCCGGCGGCGCCGGTCACATGGTGGACAGCGCCCTTGACCAGGGGGTGTCCATCGGCGACCGTCACGGCCAGGCCCACCTTCTGGAGGATCGGGAGATCGATGAGATCGTCGCCCACGTAGGCGATCTCTGCGTCGGCGAGTTGGAGCTGCTCCTTGAGCGTATCGTAAGCCGCCAGCTTGTCGTCCTGTCCGGGGAAAAAGTGCCGTATGCCTAGGTCAAGGACGCGCCGCTCGAGGGGGGCGGACTTGCGAGCGGTGATGATCCCCACCTCGACGCCGTTTTCCTGCAGGAGCCGGATCCCCAGGCCGTCGCGGACGTGGAACGCCTTGATGGCCTCGCCCTGCTCGCTGTAGTAGAGCCTGCCGTCGGTGAGCACGCCGTCCACGTCCAGGAGCAGAGCTCGAATTTTTTTGGCTCTTGTCCGCACCTCTTCAAGCATGGCGGTCCTCGGCGTAGGGGCGCTTTTTAACCACCCGATCGAGCTCCAGAAGCGTCTCGAGGAGCTCGGGCATTCGAGACAGCGGCCACATGTTGGGGCCGTCCGAGGCGGCGTGGTCCGGATCGGGGTGCGTCTCTAAAAACACGCCGGCGACTCCCGCGGCAACCGCGGCCCGGGCCACCACCGGGACCATGTGGCGCTGGCCACCCGAAGAGGTGCCTTGGCCGCCGGGCTGCTGGACCGAGTGGGTCGCGTCGAACACCACGGGGCAGCCGGTCTCCCGCATCGCGGCCAGGCCCCGCATGTCGGAGATGAGCGTGTTGTACCCGAAGCTGGTGCCCCGATCGCACAGCATGATCTCCTCGTTGCCTGCGGCTCGGCACTTCTCGACGACGTTCTTCATATCCCAGGGGGCTTGGAACTGGGCCTTTTTGATGTTCACCGGTCTGCCGGCCCGCGCCACGCGCTGGATGAAGTCGGTCTGCCGGACCAAGAAGGCCGGGGTCTGCAGCACGTCCACGACGCTCGCCACCTCGTCCACGGGGG
This sequence comes from Deltaproteobacteria bacterium, assembly GCA_011389755.1. Classification (GTDB taxonomy): domain Bacteria; phylum Myxococcota_A; class Polyangia; order JAAYKL01; family JAAYKL01; genus JAABTR01. Next base: position 5,754 of record JAABTR010000228.1, read on the forward strand.
TATCTTCGTGCACGTCGGTGAGCACGGGCACGCCTACTTGCGCTTTGACTTTGGCGAGGATCTCGAGGCCCTTTTCGAGCCCGACGCCGCGAAAAGAGGCATGCGAGGTGCGGTTGGCTTTGTCGTAGCTGGCCTTGAACACATAGGGGATCCCGAGCTTTTTGGTCAGCTCCGCGAGGAAGCCCGCCACCTCGAGGACCAGCTGCTCGCTTTCGATGACGCAAGGCCCGGCGATGAGGAATAAAGGATCGGTGTTGCCTATTTCTTGACCGCTGATTTTCATTTTTTTGGCCTCGCTCACAGTGCCAGGATAACCGCCGCCGACATGGCGACCTGGTAGATGACCTGCATGATGTCCATGGCGATCTGCAGCTCCTTGAAGTCGACCTCCGGTGGCACCAGGATCTCGTCACCCGGGCGGACCTTGGTGTCGGGATCGGTTACTTCAACGGACGCGTCCGCGTGCATGAGGATCACCTTGTCGTCGTCGGCCCGGTCGGAATAGCCGCCGGCCCGGTCGATGTAGTCCTGTGCCGTAAGTCCCGGCCGGAAGATCACGGCCTGTTGCACCAGCACCTCCCCGCCGATGCGGATCACGTTGGTGTGCCTCGGGATCACCAACGTGTCGCCGTCTTCGAGCAGCACGTTGAGCTGACCCCCGTTTTGCGCGGCGACCACCACACGGCCGAGGGGGTCGATGGCGCGGGCTCTCTCGGCGAACTGGGTGACCAGCTCGGCCTCCCGCACCCGGATCTCGGACTCGCCCTTGGAGTTGGACAGGGCGAGAAGGGCGCTGCGCTCGAGGCGGAAGACGGCATCTTTGATGGCGTCTCTTTGGGCGCGGGCCACCGATGTCCTCTTTAAGAACACGTCGCTCGGGTTGCTCAGCTCGGGGTCGACCGGCACGTGGTGGAGCACATCGACGAGCCGCGCGCCTCTTTTGACGGATAAGACAGACGGCCCCTGGTACTCCCCCTCGAGCTGGATGAGGATGGTCTCGGGGTGGCCGTCGTCTCGCAGCGTGATGACGTCGCCGTCGTAGACCGGCACCTGCCCAAAGCCCGCTATCGTGTACGTGGCGTTGAACGGCACGCCCCGGCGTAGGCCGGTGACGGTGACCTCGGTGGCCTCCGCCGAGTTGGGGATCACCGCCAGCGCGTCGGCCCCGGTGGAAGGAGATCGCTCGAGCTCGATGAAGGCCGGCGCGGCCACGTTGCCCGAGAGCATCACCACGGGGCCCCGCCTGGCCACCAGGATCGTGTCGCCGTCCTTGAACTGCACAGAGGGCAGGCGCCCCTCGAGGATGAAGTCGTAGAGATCCATGCGGGCGATGGTATCGTCGCCGCGTATGATCGAAATGTCGCGGTAGGTGCCGAGCCTCGGATCGACGCCGCCCGCTTGGTCGAGAAAGAACAAAACGCTGTCCGAAGGGATCCCGGCATAGCGGCCTGGGTGGATGACGCCCCCGGTGACGAACACAGCGACCGGTGCGGCGTTGAGCAGGTTGGTGTAGACATCGACGTATCGGGGGTAGACGCGTTTGATGGCAGCCTTGACCACGTCGGTCAGCGCGGCGTTTTGCACTCCGGCCAGCGGCACCGGGCCTATCTGCGGCAAGAAGATGTTACCCTGGCCGTCTACTACGAAGACGTCGTTGATGTCGACAGAGCCCCAGGTGAAGACCGCCACCCGATCGCCGGGCATGACCACATATTCGGGATTGACCCCGTCCTCCCTGGCTTTTAGGAAGTTGCCCATGAACAGGTTGGCGCCGAAGGGCTGGGGCCCACTCGTCGTGGCCTCGGGCTCGCGCTGCTGGTTTGCGGCGGCGGCGGGGGCCTTGTCGCTCGGCCGCTCGTCACCGCCCGCGCGGTGAGGCGCGAAGAGGGCGGCGAGCCCGGCGCAAAAGAGAGTGACCCGAAAAGAAGCGCGGCTCAAAAATTTCGTGCTGGGGTTTTGCATGATCGACCTCGATTACAACTTGGCGTGCTCGCGGACCGACGCAACGAGCAGTGTCCCGATTCCAAAAGAGAAAAAGGCGATGATGAAGACCGTCAGCAGGCTGAGGAGCCTTTTCGGGTGGGTGGCTTCGTCGGGCGCCGACGGCGAGGCGATGATCGCGAGGTAGCGATGCTGACGCGCCGCCTCCATGCTGGCCACCTCGAAGGCGGACTGGGCGGCGAGGAGCCGTCTCTCGGCGAACTCTTTCTCCATCATGACGCCCTCGAACTCGGCGATGGAGGCGTTGAGGCCGGATTCGTGAGCGCCGACGAGCCGTTCGCTCTCTTTTTTGACCTGCCGGCGCAAAGAGGCCGCCTTTTGCTGCAACGAGATCACCTTGGGGGCATTGGGGGCCATGAACGCCCGGTTTTGGCTGAGCTCCGCCTGGGTTTTTGCCAGCTCGGCCTCGAGCTCGGCCCGGATGGTGAGCCGGTGACCCGCCGACTCCAGGGGGTTGAACTCCGAGCCTTGCTCTTGGAGCTCGAGGACGCCTTTTCTCGCGTCGGTCAGCCGTTTTTCGGCTTCTTCGACTTCGCTCTTGGCGAAGCGCATCCGGTCTTCCCGGGCGCGCCGCGACAGCTCGTTGACCTTGCGCTCGGAGCTTTGCACGATGGCCTCGGCAAATGCGCGCGCTTTCTTTGCTGTGAAGGCCCGCACCGCCAACGTCAACACCCCCGACTGGGAGTCGTAGGTGACATCGACTTGGTCGAGATAGTAGTCGTAAGCCTCTTCGTTGGTGGCGTCCTTCTCGAGACGGCTCAAGGGGTCGGCTTTTGGATTCTTGTAATGATCTAGGAAGCCGTGTTTTTCCTCCAGCTCGAGCAACATGTCCCGTGACAAGATGAAGTCGCGGATGGCCAGGGCGTCGCGGGACGATCCTGCGCCGGGGACGATGCCGATGAGAGACTCGATGCCGGTCAGGCTGGAGCCCTCGGCCGACTGCACGGTCACCAGGGACTGAGACTCGTACATGTCTGAGGCGATGAGCACGAAGTAAACTGCGGCGACGGCGGTGGGCAGCAGGACCCACGATGAAAAGCGGACCGCCATCCTGCGCGCGCGGGCGCGGCGGATGTTCTTTGCGTTTTTGGCGGGGTCGATTTTTTTGTTCTCAGTCATTTCAGCGTTTTTTTAAGCGTCGTATTGTTCTTGAGCCTGGTCGATCGAATCGTAAAACGTCAGGTGTCCGTCTTCGAGCACCGCGGCCTTGTCGCAGTATTCACGGATCGTCTTCATGTTGTGGGAGACCATGATGACGGTGGAGCGCTCCTGCCTGTCCCTGAACGCGTCGCGGCACTTCTTTTTAAAGTTTTTGTCGCCCACGGCCGTGACCTCGTCGACCAGGTAGACCTGAAAGTCGATGGCCATGCTCAGGCCAAAGGCCAGACGGGCCTTCATGCCCGAGGAGTAGGTCCGCACCGGCATGTGGAAGTAGCTGCCGATATCCGCGAAATCGGAAGCGAATCCCACCACCCGGTCCACGTCCTCGCCGTAAATGCGCGCGACGAATCGGCAGTTCTCCTCGCCCGACAGCGAGCCGTTGAACCCTCCCGAAAAGCCGATGGGCCAGGAGATGCGGCCCTTGCGCTCGATGTCGCCGTGGTCCGGCATCTCCACGCCGGAGATCACCCGCAGCAGGGTCGATTTTCCCGCGCCGTTGCGGCCGAGGATGCCGATGTTGACTCTGTCGGGGAAGACGGCGGTGATATCGCTGAGCACGTAGTTCGGCCCGGCCGGGGTCTGGTACGTCTTGGTGATGTTTCGCAAGCCTATCATGTGACCTCGAGTCTCCTTCTGGCGACTCGCTCGAGGGTGAGCCCGATGAAGCCGAGCACTAAAATCCAAAGGCAGACGTACTGCAGGTTGAGATGCCTGGCTTCGTAGCTGACGAACCAGCCGTCACGGACGAGCTCGACGGTGTGGAGCACCGGGTTCCATATGAGAATCTCCCGGGCTTGAGTCGGCAGATCGTTGGCGGTGAAAAACAAGCCCGAGACCCAAAACAGAGGCCTCAAAAGTGGGCTGGCCAGGCGCTCGACAGAGTTTGAATAGGTGCTCAGCGCGCACAAGGTCAGGCCGAAGGTGGATCCGAGCAGTGCAGCGAGCAGCATCCCGACGAAGACATAAATGAGGTTGTCGATGACGAGCTCTCCTCGAACGATCCCCACGCCCAGGAGAATCACCGCAAAGACCATAAAGTAGGTGGCCGTCTCGAGAATCGTCCGGGCAAAGACCAGGTCGAGGGGCCGTATCTGCGGGTAGAAGAGCAGCGCCTTGTTGGCGCTGATGGCGTTGATCGAGCGCCCCGTGGTCTCCCGAAAGAGCTTAAACGGCACGATGCCGGTCGTGAGGTAGGTCACGATGTCCATGCCGTGGGGCGGCGTCCGGTTGACGATGGCGAACATGGCGTAGAACGTGGCGATCCACAAAAGCGGCTCGATGAACGCCCACAAGTACCCGAGGTGATGGGCGCCGAAGCGGGTGCGCGTCTCGCGCAGGATGATCGCGTAGACGACCTCGTACTGCGCGACCAGGCCGCGAGCCAGACTCATTGGGGGTTCTCCGCGGGATCGATGGATGTCGCGTGTTCTTGCCGGCTCGCGAAGACCTCGGGTGCGAAAAACCACCGGCTGTCCTTGCGGCACGCCAGGCTGACGGTGCTCTGGGCAGCGGTGATGGTCACCGCGCGGCACACGGCCCCACTGGCAGCGAAGTAGGGCGCGCCCAGGCGCACCTTTGAGCCGTTAATGGAGAAGGCGTCGGCCTGGGGCTCGGTCTCGAGCCTTACGAGGATGCCTTGCTCTATCTCGTTGGGGGGTCTGAGAGCTGCTGCCGTGAGCTTGTCGACATCACCTGTGTGTTTGTCTTGATGGCCGCCGCAGCCTGTGGCGATGCCGGTTGCAAAGCAGAACAGCGCGATCGTCGAAAGCGCGAAAGGGCGCATGTATGTCCTCGGGGTTTTCCGTCTATTGCTCAAAAATATCAAACACGCCTGCTACTTTACCGAATTCGTCGGTGACCACAAGAACCTTGACCTTCTTGCGCATCATGAGCTCTTCGGCTTCGCTCGCGAGCATCTCGGCCGGGATCGTGATGGGTTGCTTCGTCATGATGCGCCACAGGGGGATTTCGAGCACGTCGTCGAATTTTTGCATGGCGCGGCGCAGATCGCCGTCGGTGACGATCCCCTTGAGCTGCCCCTCTTCCATGACGAGGACGACGCCAAAATGCCCGCGTGTCATCGTCAAGAGCGTCTCTCGCACAGTCTGGGTCGGCGCTGCCGTGGGCAGGGTCCCTTTGTACATGAGGTCGCCGACTCGGGTCAGCAGCTTGCGGCCCAGGCTCCCGCCCGGGTGAAAGCGCGCGAAATCTCTGGGCTGAAACGAACGCATCTCCATCAGGGAGACGGCGAGCGCGTCGCCCATGGCCATGGCGACGAGGGTCGAGCTCGTCGGCGCGAGATTGTTGGGGCAGACTTCTCTCTCGACCGAACAGTCGAGCGCCACCTTGGACCGCTTGGCCAGCGTCGAGTCGAGGCAGCCGACCAGGGAGATGACGGGGATCCCCATGTCCTCGATGTGGGGCAAAAGGTCGAGGATCTCCTTGGTCTGGCCGCTGTACGAGATGAGGATCAGCGTGTTCTGCGGCGTCACCATGCCCAGATCGCCGTGGTAGGCTTCTCCGGGATGCATGAAAAATGCCGGCGTGCCGGTGGACGCCAGCGTCGCGGCGATCTTCTTGCCGACGAGGCCGGATTTTCCCATTCCGCAGACGATGACGTGCCCCGGTGTCGCGTAGAGGAGGTCGACCGCTGCGGTGTAAGAATCGTCGAGGCGCTCGGCGAGCTGAGACACGGCGTGTGCCTGTCGGAAAAAAACCTCGCGCGTACTCTCCAGCGTCGCTTTTCGCGGCGACGGGGTGTTGGAAATCAAGTTGTAAGCGATATTGCCGGTCATTATCTTTTGAGCTCCTGGGGACGAAGAAAATCAGCCCTTCGTCGTTTGCATCAACACGCAGCGCGGTTATGAATTAACAAAAAACCCCTGCACGATGTCCGAATATGCGCGCTGTCGGATTCATCGTTTCGCCATGGTGGATGCAATACGCATGCCTGTTTGCGTGTCTGGGTAAAAATACTAAAGAATACAGGGGATTGTTTCGGTGTTTGGCTGTGCCGGCTCGGGGCCGTCATGTGGCATACGATGCTTATCCATGGCTCAGTGCGACATCCATGTCACGGTTGAGATGAAATCGCAACAACTCGGTGACATTTGAGAGAAATGTCAGCCGGGTTGATAGTCGATACGCGGGCTAGATAGACCGCTTTAACCGCCGTGCAGGCGTTTTTTGTGGAATTTGTCGGCTGATTTGTCCACCATTGCCGGCGACCGACAACCGCGCCGCCCGGCGGCTGCGAGATGAGGAGGCGCGTTTGGCGCATCTAACGACGCGTTCGGGTTATCAGTCCCTCGTGGAGCGGCTCAACAAAGCCCCCCAGGGGGCCCCGCCCTCGGCTGTTCTTTATGAGATCCTCAAGTTGCTCTTCACCGAGGAGGAGGCGCAGCTCACCGCGTTGCTGCCCATAAAGCCGTTTGACGCAAAGGTCGCCTCCCGCGCGTGGAAGCGGCCGCTCTGGGCGGCTGAAAAGATGCTCGACGTCCTCGCGGACAAGGGCATCCTGCTCGACGTGGTGCGCCAGGGCCGCTCGATATACATTCTCCCTCCTCCCATGGTGGGCTTTTTCGAGTTCGCGATGATGCGGGTGCGGGGCGACGTGGATCAAAAGCTGCTGGCCGAGCTGTTCCATCAGTACGTCAGCGTGGAGGAAGATTTTGTAAAGGACCTGTTTTCCGGGCAGACAAAGCCGGGAAGGATCCTCGTCAACGAGGATGCCCTGCCCGCGAGAGACACCCTCGAGGTCCTCGACTACGAGCGGGCGAGCGCCACCGTGGAGGCGGCCTCCCACATCGCCGTGGGCGTGTGCTACTGCCGCCACAAGATGCAGCACGTGGGAGATGCTTGCGACGCGCCCATGGACAACTGCATGAGCCTCAACGTCACCGCCGAGTCTCTCATAAACCACCGCATCGCCAGGCGGATCGATGCAGTAGAGGGCGCGGAGATCCTGGCCCAGGCGCGAGAGCGGGATCTGGTGCAGTTCGCGGACAATGTGCAGCGGGACGTCAACTTTATTTGCAACTGCTGCGGTTGCTGCTGCGAGGCGCTGGGCGCGGTCAAGCGTTTTACAGCGCTTCGCCCGGTGCACACCACGAACTACGAGCTAGAGGTTGATCGGCAGGCGTGCAACGGCTGCGGTAAGTGCGCGGCGGTGTGCCCCGTCGAAGCCCTCGGGATCGTCGTCGAGGCAAAACCGGAGGCGGGGAAAAAGCTCAAGAAGGCCCGGGTCGATCCGTCCTTGTGCCTCGGTTGCGGTGTGTGCGTGCGGCACTGCAGACCTGGCGCGTTGAAGCTCGCGCCCAGGGCCGAGAGGGTGATCACGCCGGTGGACGGGGCCCATCGGACCGTCTTGATGGCGGTGGAGAAAGGCAAGCTCGAGAACCTCATCTTCGACAACCAGGCGCACCTGGATCACCGGGCCATGGCCGCGGTTTTGGGCGCGATTTTGCGTCTGGAGCCGATAAAAAGAGCCATGGCCAGTCAGCAGATGCGGTCCCGGTACTTGGAGCGGTTGATAGGTTTGGCGGGGAAGGTCTCGAAGCGGAATCGATCAGTTTGAAGAAATGGGGGGACTATAACAGGGACCAAAAGGACCAAAGGGACCAAAAGGACCAAAAGGACCACAGGGACCACAGGGACTATAAGGGACCATAAGGGGGACTGGGGGGCGAAATGGTCGTTGCGTGGTTG
>JAABTR010000229.1 GCA_011389755.1 Deltaproteobacteria bacterium
TGGTGCTCCTTGCACTCCAGATCAGCGCAGCTCAAAGGCTCTCGGCACGCTTCGTCTTGTTCGTCACAGACCAGCCCAGCGGTGCAGGCTCCTTCGTTACAAGGGCAACCGGCGACGCTGTTGTCACAGACCGCACACAGGCCATCGCCATCGCAATAAAGCCCCTCTTCGCAGCTGTCTCCTTCTTGGCACGGGCATCCTTTTTGGCCTTTCGGACACACCTCTTTCGTGTCCGTATCCTCGTGCGTCTGCGTGTCTCTCGTCGTGTCGCCGCTCTCCGTCTCACTGCCCTCCCCCCCTGAGGACGAAGCACATATCCCGTCGTCGCAAAAAGAGCTCGGCCCATAAAAAGAGTCTTCTCTGCACTCCTCATCGGCGCTGCACGCGACGCAGCGGCTCTCCACGCACAGCTGCCCTCTTGGAACCACGTCGCTGTCAGCACAGTCTTTCGAGGTGTAGCAGGAATGTTTTTCCGCCCCCCCGCCGCAAGCGCCCATCAAAAAGAATAGGAGCATCAAACATACCGAGTTCTTCTTCAGCGGCGGTGTCTTCATGGGGGCTCCTTGGCTCGAGGCTCCTCGGTCTATTAAAAGCTCGTAAAATCAGTGTAATAAATAAACAGGCGTATATCCGTGAGAGACTGCAGGTTGATGTCTTTGTTCGCGCTCTCGTCCCTCTGGTTGATGACCACATCCCACGACGTGTTCACGTAGGGGCGCTGCCGCAGCCGGTAGTTGCGGTACACCTCCGACGAAAACATGCGGCTGCCGTTAAAATAGGGGTTGATGACCGCTGTCAGCGCGGGGAACCTGTAGTAATCGGTGTCCCCTGAGACCGTGTTGACCACGCCGGTGCCGTTTTGTCTCAGGTAGAGACGGCCGACGGTGTCGCCGACGTCCGAGCCGATGATCTCGGCCTCCACGAAAAGAATCTTGTGGTTCCGGGTCAAGGGCGAGAGCTTCTCGAAGTTGGTGCTGAACGGGAGCGTGAGGTAGCCCTTCTCGCTCAGCAGGTTGACGTCGGATATCTTCTCTCGAAACAGATCGATGCGTCCGGATTGATCCAGAGAATTCCCGGCGTCGTCGATCATGGGGACGCGAAGGACATCATCCCGCAAAGAGAGGATCGCCACCCGCGTGTCGCTCGAACCATAGGCCTCCTCGAAATCGTAAAAGGCGTTTTGGAGGCTGACCAAGTAGTTATCCAGGTTGTACTCCCCTCTCGACACCATCCGGATCAAAAAGAGCTGGTCCTTTTGAGCATACGTCCGGCTCGTGTAGTACTCGTACACGCGGGTCGCTCGGTAGGCCCACCGGACCGCGTCGTCGAACGCTATCTCGGCGTTGATGATGGAGTCGTTGCGGTAGATGCGCGTGTTGGGATCGTTTCGGGCCGCTTGAATATTGATGGCCAGCTGCTCGGTCTCCTTTTGCTCGAGCTGAATCCTGGACGCCCGGTTGTGCAGCCCTTGAATCTCGCTGAGCTGGAGCCTCATCTGGTACTCGGTGCGCAGGCGCTCGAGATCGAGCTCCCGAAGCTGCAAGAGCATGTCCGCCACACGCGCCTCGGAGTCGATCTTCATCACATCGCACTGCTTCTCGGTCTGCCATCTGCCCTGCGCGCGAGACAGCTCTTGGATCTCCGCCTCTTTTTGAATGATGCGATCTTCGAGGCCGTTGACAGTCATCTCCACCGCATAGGTCGCGGCGGCGAAGATACCGCGGGCCAGGCCGCTCGTGGCGCAATCGCCCCCGCTGGCGGTGCCGACGATCATGGAGCACTTGGTGAGCTCCGCGATGGTCTGGGCGGCCGCCAGGGTCCTTTGCGCTTTGCTTATGGCGGATCTCGCTTTTGCGACATCTGTCTGGAGCGATCCGATCTCGCCTTGGCTCTCGTACACGTAGTCGGCGATCTCCTGATTGAGCTCGCACTGGGCGCGCACCCGCTCTTGTTCGTTGGCCACGCTCTTGAAGACGTTCTCGTACTGCACGAAAATCCGCTGCATGTTCTGGGACAAAATATCCACTTGTCCCATGGAGTTATAGAGGTCGCCGTTTCCCATCAGCCCGCACGGGTTCCCGAAGACCGAGGCGTGCTCGTTTAGGTAGGCATACTTTTCGATGGCCGGATACACCCTGTCGTCGTCGCCGACGAAGCTGCCGCAGATGGCCGCGAGTTGGTTCTCGTAGGTGTTGCGAATTCTGACCAGCTCTTGCTGGAAGGCCACGGAATCCGTCTCAAACGATCTGTTGCTGACGATCGCCTGGTCCTCGCGCTCGCGGGCGAGGTTGCTCTTGCTGAGAGCTTGCGCGTGGATGACGTCGAACGCGTTGGCGCTCGCGGCGTCGAGCCGAGGAAAGGGGATGTAGTCCGGCGTAAATCCAAAATAGTTGATGCTGCTCGTGATGGCGCTGTGGTCGGTGTACATGTCGAGCATCGCCATGCGGTACTTGAGCTGGGCCTGCTCGAGCGCCCGAGTCAGCTGCGCCCAGTTTTCCGGCTGGCTCGCGTCCCCGATGCCCAAGATGAACCGGGTTAAAACCACCGACTCGAGATACGACGCGGTGTAGGCTCTCCCGATCACCCGCCGGGCGAGGTCGGGACGGTTGAAGTTCTGGTAGCGTTTTGCGATCTCGCGCAGGGCGCGGGATTTCTTGGTCGAAGCCTGAATGAGCCGCTCGAAATACCAATAGACCGTCTCAGGGGTGTAGAAATTCCGCGTGGAGCTGTCCTTGTCCAGCGCCTCCCAGCCCAGCGGGCTCCCGGCGTAGAACCGGTCCAGCGCCTCCTGGTAGTACTGCACGGCTTGATAGAGCAGGTACATCTCGTAACCCGCGCCACCGGAGAGATCGATGCCTCCGTCTTCGAAGAGGCTGCCTTCGAACGCCATCATCCTCGAGCCCGCCAGATCGTACCGAGAGGCGAACGCCTTGGTAAAAGACTCATCGCCCATCATGGTGAGCAGCTCGGCGTAGAGCCGCTCAAAGCCGTCGTGCAGATCCTCGGGGGCCGGATTTCCGTCGCTTTCGTCGTGGTAGGAGAAGTTGCCGGTCAGGTACTCTTGGAGATCGTCAGCTGTGACCGGGTCGAGCTCGTCGAAATGGTGCTTCCAGATGTGGAGCAGACAATCGACGCGCCCGCGGGCTTGCTCGATCTTGGGCGGATCATAGCAGTAGCGGACCTGATCCGAATTGGGGATGCAGATCTGTGGCGCGAACCCGATCCCGGTCCCTTCTCGATTGACAAACCGCGTCTTGTACCTGAACGCGTTTTTTATCTCCGTCAAAAGCGGGATATAGATGGGCGCGTCCACGGTGTCTGCGTAGAAAACCTTGCCCTCGCGCAGATCGAACCGGTTGTCTTCGCACAAAACTCGGTTTGTGTCCTCGCAGCGCCAGATGAGCTGCTCTTGAATAATCGGCCCGTCGGCCCCTTTGAGCAGCCACTCGCTCAGTTTGTCGCGACAGGTCCCATCGGTTTGGCAGCTCAAGGAGCGGATCTCCTCGCTGGAGACGCGCGTCGAGTCCAGTGAAAAGAAGACGACCCGGCTCTGCGCGGGACACTCCACTTCGCTGTCTCGATGTCCGCTATCAAACCGCCCGGTGTCCACGCACAGGTAGTGCACCTGCTCGGCGTCGTCTCGCTTCAGCTCAGCCGTGGCCGGATACTCCGCGCCGTCGCTGACCAAAATAGCATCGACCAGCCTGTCGGCGTCCACCGCGTCCATCGTCTCCTTGCCCAAGACCTCATAGAGCACATCGGCCGAGCAGGTGGTCTCGAGGATCCCCACCGGCTCATCTTCGATGGGCGGTGGGGCGGCGCCTTCGAACTCTTCTTCGTCGAGCTCCTCGTTCTCTCGCTTGAGAACCATGTACCCATAAGCAATAAAGCCGTCTTCATCTTCGGGATCCAAAAATGAGGACAGCTTCTCTTCAAAAACGATGATGGCGGTCTGGTGATCGACCAAGGCGCCGTCGATGAGCCTCAGCTCTCTTTTTCGCTGCCTCCCATCCGGAATCGGGTTGGCCCCTGAAAGGTTCAGGTTGAAGACCCGCGCCTGCTTCGGATCTGAAGACGACTCGGTCGCCTCCGGGATGTCCTTTGCCCGGCACTCGTAGCGGTACAAAAGCCCCGAGGTGCCATCTCGCTCGGTCCTTCTCTCGAAGCCTTCCACCAACCACGGCACCTTTGTCTGCTCATACGCGCCGTCACTCCCCTGGCCCGCGCATGCGGCGTCGGCTTGGGTTGTCTCATACCTACCTCCAATGCGGATGTCCGAAGAGAACCCGTCGATTGGCGATAGACACGGCGTCCCGGCACACTGGAGAGGATCGCGCAAGAAATGCAATGACACCGCCGGGTTGCCGGCGTATTGCATCGCGACCGAGCTGTCGATGCGACCGGTCATCTCCAAAGCATCTGCGCTCGCCCCGAATTGCAGGTTCATCGCGATGGGCAGCTCGACCATGCCCGAAGGAATCGGCTCGGACGCAGCGTCGCTCGTGTAAACGCTCAACCCGAACACCGTCGCCCTCGATGGGTAGCAGGCGCTGCCCGAGCCGAACATGCTCTCACAGTCTTCCATTACGACGGGCCATTGCCAGGATCCCGTCTCCGTCGATGTCAAAACCGCGTCGAACTCATCCCTGCTCAGCCGCCCTTTTCGAAACGACCTCCAGCGCTGGACAAAACCGTTGCCCACCGTCAGGCTATCCGATGCCGTTCTATCCCCGCTGCCCTCGATGGCGCTGCGCCAATCCTGGAGGTTCTTCGCTCCGAATGAGGCAAAGTAAAACACCTTGCCGCTCCATCGCCCATCGAGGCTCTCCACGTAATTCATGAACACGCGCTGGGCGCCGAGCACTTCGTTGAACACCTCGACCCGTCCCCTCCAGCGGACACCGCCGGACTCGGTGGCCCCGGCAAACTCGATGGTCTGCGTCCCCCCGTCCGCGGGTATCGCGATTTGAAACTCCTGGACGCGGCTTCTGCTTCCTTTTGGCCCCATCTCGAGCCAGTGCATCGGGCAGGTCCCCTGGGCGATGACGCACTCCTCGCCACCCGGGGGCGCCGCGGCATCCAGCGAGGTCCCATCTGCGTAGTCCACCGCGTCGTCCAATTTGCGGACGATGAAGATCTTCTTCGTCGGGCTGTGGTTGACGATTGAGAGGGTCGCGCGGGAATTTATCTTATCGAACGACAAGATCGTGTCACTCAAAGAGAAATCCCCACCGACGTGTGTCTGCTGATCGTGCCCCGGCTCCGCCAGCGGCATGCAGTAACCGTTTTCGCCGTCGACCGTGTGACAATACTGGTTGGCGGCACAGATCGATTCTCTCGCCTGGCACGGCGTCCTGCACACGTGGCGGTAACACCCTTTTGCGCTGTGGCAGTCAGTGGTGTCCACGCAATTTGAGACACAGAGTCTATCAACGCACGTCTGAAAATCAGGACAATCGATGTCCGAATCGCACCTGGGCGCTTGGCCGCCGGGTGTGACGCAAGAACCGTCCCCACACTCCTTGCCGTCGATACATCCTAGCATCAGGCCGTCTGAAGGGCACTCGCGGTAGGTGACACCGTCTTCATCGAGAAAGCCGCGTTCGCAAGGGGTGTAGCAAAGCGCCGTCTCAGGCGGCACGTCCAGCTCACAAAGGCCGTCGACGCACGTGTGCCCATAGTCGCAGGCGCCGTCATCGCACGCGCAGCTGTCACTTCCAGGGGCGCAAGGCACGCAGACCCCGCTTGAACACAGATTCCCCGGATGACACCGGCCGCTCGGCAGACACGCCCCACCGGGGTAGCCGGTTCCATCGGCGCAGACGCCTTCGAGGCACGTCAAACCGGCCCCGCACTCCCCAAAGAGGCACTCGCACCCGGTCATGCCGGCCGGGCAGGCGTCGCCCGTGTCTGTGTCGCCGTACTCGGTATCTTTCACTTCACCCGAATCATCGATTGAATTCGTGTTCGTGTCTCTCCATGTGGTGTCAGTGGAGGCCGCGTCTTTTTCACCAGAATCATCACATCCAGACATCGCTGCGACGAAAACAAAAACCCAAAGAGGGAAACTCGTTCTCCTTTTCTCTCGGTCCATGACACTGCTTTCTTCTAGGGTTTTTGTCTTCGCGCGCTCGACCTCGCGGGCGCGCGGCATTCGCTTTTCGTTTTTTCAATATCCAACCCGCCGCACGAGCTCGTTGCGGATGAACAGGACATCCGCGTGCCATTCCTCATTGTTGTCGTGGGACCTCACATCTGCCTGGATGTACCAGTTCCCATTGGAGCCGATGACAGCGCGCACCCTTATGGGATCACCCGTACCGTGTTCCTGGATGTCGCCGTCGTAAGCGTAAAAGCCCGCAATAGACGCGGACCACGTGGAGGAAGGATAACCCGTGTTGTAGTTTGTAACCCCAGTGCCTATGGAGTTGAATCTGCGCAGCACAAAGGGTTTACTTCCATCTACCTGAAAAGCGCCGGCGAGGTTGAGATTGCCATTCAAGGTCACATTTCCAGAGGCGCTCATGGTCAATTGCTCGCCATAGCTGTTCGATTCGAATATCAGGCGGTCGTTCCAATCGTCTCCGAAATAAACCACGGTGTCCTTGGAGTTCGCGTCCCCCGGCGCCCTGTTTTTCAAGCCGAAAAAGGCGTTGTCGCTGCCCCAGTGCACCGACATGCCGCGGCTGCTTCCGTCTGTCAACCACCCGGGAGCGTTCCCTCCCACGGCGCCGTCGCCGGAGATCGTCAGGCTGTTTTTCGGGCTCGTGGTGCGCAGGCCCACGTTGGTCCCGTCTTGATGGATGTCGGGAAGATCCAAGGACTCCTCGGCCTCGGCGGCGTGCTCGGCGTACATGGCCCGATATGACCGAATCGCGTAGGGGGATGAGTGGAGCCTCTGACGACCGCTGAGAGTGACCCAGTCCGAATCTATGTCATCCAGACGGACTTCGATGCTCAAAAACACCGCGGCGCTTTCGATGGCAGGAAGAGACAGGGGCAGCGCGCTGCCTATCACGAACGAGAAACGGCCGTCTGTGATAACCACGGCCTCGTGGACCTCGGGCCCCCAGAGCTGAGCGCCATCTTGCTGGGCATCCCACAAAGCTAGCCGAAACTGACCGGTGCCGTTCACGAGAAAGCCGTCTCGCTCGAGCACCCCCTGGTAGGGAATGGTCATCGGCGTGAAGTCCGGCGCATGAGGCGCGTCATACCCCGCATGGACCCACGCCCCGATGCCCAACCCCACCGAAAGGACGCAGCCGAGGATCAAAATCCTCTTCTTTGAAATGGTCATGGGCCTCCCCTGTTCTTCGAGGTCAAAAAATACACCCAGCGCTCAATTCTACAGTGCTGCGGGAACCGACCAAGCCAGGACGCAGCCGAAAACCCTCGTTTTTTAGATGTCTAACCGGCCCCAAAAAGCCAAAAATTCTCAATTTTTTTTATCCCGCTGTAAAACCATACTAAGCTCACGTGTTTTTGCTTGATTGTTATTATATTACACATACTGTATATTATTCCAGTTAAAATTTTAGCCTTCAAAAGATCTTCGCCGCGCCTGTCCAAACAGTGGCGCGTTTCGGATGCCATGCGCTATAGTCGTGGTTGTAAATTTTTAAACGAAGGAGGAGCCCGTATGCGTATCAGCGGTCTTGTTGTCGCCACCGCCGCGGTCCTGATCGTGCTCGCGCCGGCTTGCGGCGGGTCCAAAACCGTCCTGGTCGAGTCGACCCCGCGCCCCGAGACGAGCCCACCGCCCCAGGCGCCGCCGCCGCCGCCTGGGCCTTTCACGTTCGAAGTCCCCGAAGCCGAGTGGACCCCGGCCCGGATCGGATCCGATAACGCCCAGGATCTCACCCGGGCGCTCCAGGACACAGAGGCGGTGGCCATGGTGGTCTCCGAGCCGCGCTCGGCCGTGATGGAAGAAGAGGTCTTCCGCATGGTCAAAGCCGCTGCTCCCGAAACAAAGGTCGTGGCCCGGGGTAAATCAGCCGTCGATACGATCTTGGTGGAGAAGGGCGAGATTCCCTACCGTGTCACCATGCAGCCCGCCGGAGCCGATGTTCTAGGACGGCCGTTTTACCTGCCCAAGGAGCACCCCTTGTCGACCGACTGGCTCCAAAAAAGGCAGGCGCTCAAAGGCGCCACGGCGCTGCTCTACATCGGGCCGGTGGAGGTGAAGGACGAGCGGCTCAAAGAGCTGCGCCGTCATCACGTGGGCGGTTGCGACTCTTTCGTCGCCCCCCTCAAAGAGACGCTCGGGCAGGCCGATGCCTATTTTTCTCCCTACAAATCGGCAGTGGACGACGAGCTGGGCCGCGCGTTCGCCAGGCACCTGGAGGTGGCGCTGCCTTTTTGGAGAGAAGAGACCGAGAAGCTCGCGGACGTGGTCGAGCCCGGGTCCGGCCCGGCGAGGTGCCTGACCTCTTATAAGGAACTCTTAAAAGAATACGAGGACTGCCTCGATAAACCGTGCCGCCTGGCTCCCCAGGTCTTTTTGTCGGGAACCGGCATCGTCGGCATGCGGCCCGCGTCGACCTTCGTCCCACCGTCGTGCCCGCCCCAGGGCATTCGCGACTACAAGGCCGAGCTGACCGACCTGGCCTCCCGGGCCATGGGGGAAATGCTCCCCGCCCTCGACGGCGCTTGGATCTCGGAGATCATGCGGCGCGGGGGGCTGGCATCGCTGGTGGACGGCCTCGAGGAGATCTGCGCGCCCCGTCACCGCCGCACCCCCAAAACCGAGCTCGAGCAAGCGCGCGGGCACGTGGACGGCTTTTTGCAAAAACTTGGAGCAGAGCCTTATAGCGGCAGCTGGGAGCTCTCCTCGGGCCAGGAGCGCGTCACGGGAATCGGGCCGGTCCGCGTGCTGGGCCGGGTGCGCACCTCAGGAGCCAATCCGGTGCACCAGGCGCTCGAAGTCACGCAGAGCCTAAAAAAAATCGATCGCTGCACCCGCGGCGACGAAAACACCTTGCAAGCCGCCCTCATCGACGTCGGCAGCTCCGAGGTGCTGTTCATGGGGACCTTCTTCGATGAAGAGCTCTTGTGCGAAGGCCTGCCCCCCGGCGGCTTTTGAACCTCACCCCGCACACCTTTGTCAAATGACACGAAGTGTGCCGCGCCCTCCTCTTCGAACCTCGACACCTATCATTGCAAGCCTTTGTAATTAATGCATTTTGAGCGTTTTCCGGGGATTATCACGGCACCCAGGCAATGGGCACGAAAATTGCTGATACTCCTTGCAGTTAAAAAAGGAGACGCCATGAACACGACGACTGCTCCCACTTTTAGACATCTCTTTGTGAGCGCTGGCACCCTCTTGGCCTTTTGCGCCGCGGTTTTTGGGTGCACGTCTGCCCGAGAAGCCGAAAAACCGCCAACAGACGGCTCTTCGGCGGTCGCCCGCACCTGGACTTCGACGTGAGCAAAGCGGCCCACTACGAGGATTTCATCGGCGCCTTCGCTCTCTCCCTCGAGGACCGGCAAACCTTCGACGCCATGGGCTTCGTCGTGCTGCCCTCACCGGCGCGCCGAAGCGCGCCCTATTCCGAGTTCGAGTCGAACGGCTCGGGACCGGCAGACGTCTACTACCGCGTCTTCGCTGAGGACCTCCCGGTTATCATCACCGCCGACTCGATCCTCCACGCCTGGCACCGCTCTTTCGACAAGATCCTCGAGACCGAAGAGGAGCGCTCCTTGTCTCCCGCCCTCGGCGCCCTGCTCGAAAAGACCCTCGGCGCCCTCGACGAAAACACGCAGGCCGGACGGGATGCCTCGTTTTATCTCTCGGTGGCCCGCAGACTCCTCGACCCCGAATGGAGCCCACCCCCCGGCGTGAGCGACGAGGTGGAGCGCTTCATCGGGTACATCGAGTCCAGAGCTCTTCGCGAAGTAGATTTCTTAGGTGAGCTCACCGTCATCGATTTCAGCCAGTTCGTCCCAAGGGGACACTACACCCACTCCGAGCTGCTAGAGCGCTACTTCATGTCCATGATGTGGCTGGGGCGCACCGATCTGGTCCTTTTCGACTCCAACCCGGGCGCGACGCCCCGCCCCCGGGAAGAGGCCGCCGCGCGGGCGGTCGTCGCGGCCATGAACGACTCGAGTTCCTTTGATGAGTTCGGCGCCATCGATGGGTTTTATGGGATTTTCGTCGGGCGGACCAACGCCCTGACCCCGGCGGCGCTGCTCGAGCTTTGCCGGCAGTCCGGCCTGGAAGGCTGCCGGGGAGAGCCCCAAGGGATGGTCGCCGCTTACAAAGAGCAACCCGCGCCGTCTTACTCGAGCCGGGTCTTCGCGGATCCTCCGCCCATCTCCATGCGCTTCATCCCCCAGCGGTTCGCTTTCGACGCCTGGGTGACGGCCCGCACAACGATCCCGCGTCTAAAACCCGCGATACCCGGCGGCCGTTCGATGGCCATGCCCGAGGACGTGGCCTTCGCCCTCGGTTCCAATCGGGCGCTGCGCTACCTCGAGGAGGACATGGGCCTTCCCCACCGCGAGAACCTGCCCGCCACCCTCGAGGCCGCCCGCAGAACCCTCGACGCCGTGCCGCCCACGAGCCTGGACGACTCCATTTACAACAGCTGGCTCGAAGGGCTCATGGCCCTGTCGAAGCCGAACCTAGATCCGGCGCTCCCCCAGGTGCTGCGGACCTCTTTTTGGCACGACAAGAAGCTCGAGAGCGTCCTCGCGAGCTGGACCGAGATGCGCCACGACACCATCCTCATCGTGGAGCAGAGCACCGGCGGGATCGGGTGCCAGTATCCCCAGGGCTACGTGGAGCCCGTCCCGGACGTCTACGGCCACATCGCGCAGGCCGCCGAGCGCATGGCCGCGGCTTTTAAAAACGGTGCATCAAGAGAAACCCTCCCGGCCTTCCTAGAGCACTGGAAGACGGTGATGTCCAAGCTCAAAGACCTCAGCGAGAAGGAGCTGGCCGGCGAGCCCATGAACGATGAGGACCTCGACTTCCTCAACAAGACGGCCGACCTTCACGGAGAGTCCTACTACGGCGACAGAATCTACGACGGCTGGTACCCGCAGCTCTACTGGCACCGCGGGTGGCAACCCCGCACGGGCGACGAAGAGGTCGACTCTTTCGAGGCCTCGCCGTCGGCGGCCTCAGAGCCGCTGGTGGCCGATGTGCACACCGACGCGGACGCGAACCTTGCCCTCGAGGTCGCCACCGGCCACCCGGGGATCCTCATCATCGCCATCGACAGCGGCGACGACATCGCCGTCTACGGCGGACCGGTCTCAAGCTACTACGCCTTCCACCAGCCCCTGTCCGAGCGTCTGACCGACGATCAGTGGATGGAGCGGCTGAACAGCGGCAGAGCGCCCGAGCGCCCCGAATTTTCCCGAGGTTACTGGTCCGAGTAACTTCTTGCGCTCCTCGAATCGCTCACTTACCTTTACTAGATAACGAAAATCAACAAAACGAGACTCATGAACTTCCGCCCACGCATACTCATTCTCAACGCTTACGGCACCAATTTGGGAGATCAGGCAATCCTGATGGGGTTTTTGCGCCGTTTTGTGCCGGCGGCCGAAGCGCGGTGCCTGGACTGCCAATTCGAGCATAAATTCATCTACTCTTTTGACCTCAACGAGCAAAATATCAATGACATCAATGCGCGTTACGATCTCATCGTGGCTGGGGGCGGCGGCATCATTTTCAACAGGCCAAAGACAAACTCTCCGTCTGGCTGGGGCCTCAGGCTCCCCGCTCACCTCATCAAACAGTTGAAGGTTCCCCTTGTCGTCTACGCCGCGGGATACAACTACATGCCTTTCGCAGGACCGCACTTCGCCTCTCACGCTGCTCAGCACGTTTCCATGACGGCGGATCACGCGGCGATCTTCAGCGTCCGGGAGCACCACTCCATGCGACTTGTGCGCGAAGAACTCGGGGTGTCGGCGCCGGTGGAATTCGCGCCGGATCCGGCTATCTACCTCGAACCGGTGGACGTGAAGATCCCCGGACGCGACCCGAATCGGCCGGGGCTGGGGCTTTGTCTACGCCTCGACACACTGGAACAGCGCTTTCCTAATCCCGCAGGGGAAAGCTACAAAAAGCTTGTGGCCCAGCTCGGCGCAACTTGCAAGATCTTGACCGAAAAATTCGGATTCCAGGTGGTGTTCACGCCCCACGTATCATACGTCCTGGACAAAAAGCTCGGCAGGTTCCTCAAGAGCCTGCTGGCTCCTCACTCCTTCATCGACCTAACCGAAGTTTTGCCCGAAATTTACACTGAGATATGCCACCAAACGCCGGGCAAGCTTGCTGGAGTCTACAAGCAGCTGGACGTGGTTCTCGGAAAACGGCTGCACTCGGTGATCCTTCCGTTTGCAATGGCGACCCCGGTGGTGTCTATCTCCTCAACCCAATCGAACCGCTGGATGCTTGAAGAATTCGGCTATCCGCAGCTGCATATCGACATGCTCGACTTCGACGCCCAGGTTCGCTGCGACGTGATCACCGGTCGGATACTCGAGGCGGTCAAACAAAGCGCAAATATCCGCGAAGACTTCGCCAAGCGAAAGCAAGAGCTATTAAAGGTCGGGGACCGTTTGCACCACCGAATGCTCGATCTGCTTTTTTAGGCCTCTTCTTTTCCTTTTATTTCCGATAGAGTTGGGGCGCCGAAATTGCGTTCGGCCGGCCGTATCGCGCTTTAAGGAGGAGTCTTCGATGTCATTGAGTGCGCATTCTCTTTACCCTTTTTTGCTTTTTTGCGGGATCGTCTCGGCGCTGCCGGCCACGGCGGCTTCCCAACAAAAACAAAAAGTTCCGCCTCCCCCTCCCCCTCCTCCTGCCGCAGATACAAAAGAGACAGACCCCGAAACCGAAGGCGCCGCTGCGCCCGATGAACAGAGCCCTTTTGAAGCCGCCGTCCAAGACGACGCACAGTTCGCAGAGGACCTCGAAAAGCCCCCCCGAGACAAAGACGAGGTCTTCGAACCCGCAGCACAGCTCCCCAGCCCCGAGGAGGTCGAAGAGGACGAGGGGAGCTCGATTTTGCAAGGCTCGTTCACCAAGCGCGTCCGCTTCGCCACCGCGGGCGAAAAACTCGTCTTCGAGCCGTCCGCGTGGGTCCAGCCCCTGCTCAAGCTGCACATCACCGGCGACTCTGACGGAGAGGCCCTCGAGGGCAGCGGGTTCGAGCTGCAAAGAGCTCGGATCGGCTTTCGCCTCGGGCTCTTCAAGTCCGCCTCGCTCTGCGTCCTCTTGGGCGCGAGGACGGGCCAGGTTAGGCCGGAAGCCTTCTTCGTCGACATCCACCCCTTCGGCGAGGCGATCGCCCTCAAGGTCGGCTTTTTCAGACCGTACTTCGGCCGCCAGTTCCTCATGTCGACGAAGCAACTGCAGATGGTGGACTACGCCCGGGCCTGGACCGACCCCCGCATGGACTTGGGGATCGACCTCGACCTGGGCGCAGGCCTCCACGGCCTCGTGCTCGGCGGCCTCGAGTACGCTCTGGGCATCTGGAACGGGGAAGGGCGGCGCTTCTCCTTGGCGTCTCCGGACGAGACGATAAACGGGAAGGAGATCCCC
>JAABTR010000230.1 GCA_011389755.1 Deltaproteobacteria bacterium
TGATTTGCAACGTTTTGTTTTCTTTGTGGAAGTCGCTTTGTGGAGCCCCTTTAGGGGCGCCGCCATACCAGCCCGGGGCAACGCCCCGGGTATGATCGGATAAGAAATTGCGGGTAAGCCCTGAAAGGGCGACCCAGTACCAAAAACGCTCAGAGGTCGAGCAGGAGCGAACTCATGTCTCAGTCCTTGGCCGCCCCTTCGGGGCTGCAGGAACCCGGGGCGTTGCCCTGGGGCTGTTGCGGGTGGCAAAAAACCGCTGGGTTTCTGGGTTGAGCCCCTTTAGGGGCGCCGCCATACCAGCCCGGGGCAACGCCCCGGGTATTGTGTAATAGGTAATAAAATTAAAGTGTTGAGCCCTTAAAAGGGCGACCCATTCGCTCAACCGGCAGTAAAACACACCGCGGCAGGTGGTAGGCCCACGTCGATCGGTTTGTCCGTGAGCTCTTCACCGGTCGCGGTGTCAAAGACTCGGATGCCCGGCGCCTCGGGGGTGCGATCGGCGACCCACAGCTCCTTGCCGTTCGGGGTCGGTTCGAACGACTGCAGGACCCACGCGGACGGGGTGAGGATGTCTTCAATCACCTCGCCGGTGGCGGGGTTGAAGGTCACCATGTGCGTATAGGACGCGTCCCCGGCCGGGACGCCCACCAAGGCGTACCCGAGCGCATCGGAGTGGAGGTAGACGTCGAGGACATCTCCGCCCAGCTGCGCTTCGGTCACGATGAAGCCCGAGACCTCTTGGGTTTTGGGATCGAAAAGCTCCACGCCGCCGTCCTGGACGCCGTAGCTTCCTGTCTCGACCAGGACGATTCGACCGAGTCTGCCATTGTAACGAACGTCGGTGGGGTTGGTGCCCGTCAGCTCGACGGTGGCCTCGATGGCGCCGGTTGGGCCGTCTATCACGACGATCGAGCTGAACTCGCTGGGCATGTAGTTCGTCAGCCGGGCGAGGGGGACATAGACCTTGCCGCCGCGCACGACGGCCCCGGTCTGCTCTGCGATGCCGTCGGAATCGGCCTCGTCAGCCAGATTGATGGTTCCCAGCTCCTCGCCGGTCAGGGGATTGACCACGAGGAGTTCGGCTGAGGCGAGGCGCGGCACGTAGGCGCGCTCGGGTGAGACCACGGCGATGGTCTGGGGGTTGGAGCCGGCGCCCACGGAGTACTCGTCCGCCACCGACCAGTCGCTGTCGTCGATGATCTGGATCGCGTCGGAGCCGAACCGGGCGACGACGAAGGTGGTCTGGGTGACCGGATCGTATCGGCAGCCGGCGTCTTGGTGGATCACCTCGATGTCTTTTTGGGCGGTTCGCGCTGCGGGATCCACCACGGAGTACGTGCCTGTGGCGTAGTCGGTGGTCACCACGAACGCCGCGTAGGAGTCGGTGTCCTCTTCTTCGGTCCCGGTGTCGGTGGTGTCGGTGCTCGAGAGGGTGTCCGCGGTGTCGGTATCGCCCTCATGGTCGGTTCCACCGGTGTCCGCCGCTTCGGTGCCTTGGTCCTCGTCCGTCGCACCGTCGGTGTCTCCGAAGGTCTGGGTGTCTTTTTCGTCCGCGTCATCGTCTTGAGTACAGCAGGGGGTCACTGACCAGGCCAGCGCGCACAGGATCCACGTCAGGTTCTGTTTTCTCATCGTCATTTTCATCTCCTCCAGTGAACGGTGAGCCAGACCGTGCGGCCCGGCAGTGGAAAGGCCTCGTAGTCCCGCAGCGGGTGCGGGCGTCCTTGTTTGTCGTAGAGCACGATGGTGTCGAAGACGTTGTCCACCTTCAGCGTGAAGGTGAGCCCCAGGTCCGGCCGGGTGAGCTTGGCGCCCAGGCCCATGAGCGCCCGAGCCAGGGCGTCTTCCTTCATGTTGGCTTGGTCCAGGTAGTTGCGCCCCGCGTAGCTGCCGTCGACCCAGCCGCCGAAGCCCCAGCCGTTTAGGAACGGTTTGAAGACCTCGAGGCGGCCGTAGGCTTCGTGGGCGGGCTTGCCGGGCAGGCGCTTGCCGTCGTGGTAGGGCTTGTCCGATCGGTTGACCCCATACAGGTAGGTGTAGTTCGCCTGAGCGGACACGAGCTCGAACGCGCGCAGCCGGGCTGCGAGCTCCAGGCCGGCGATGACGGCGCTGTCCACGTTCTCGGGGCGGATGGTGTGCTGGGAGTTTTGGACGTAGGATATGAGATCTTCGACAAAAGCGCCGAACCCTACGGCGTCGACCCGCAGCAGGTTCAGCTCCCCCAAATTTTCCCAGATCCCGGTGACCCCCGCGTCCACATTCGTTCCAGTCTCGGGTCGCAGTTTTGCGTTGCCCACCACGGCGCCTTGGTCGCCGAACAGCTCGCGCATGTCGGGGACCCGCACGTATCGGCCGGCGTTGGCCCGCAGATACAGATGCTTCCACGCCTCGTAGCGCAGCCCCAAAGACGGCGATACGTACACGTCCTGAACGCGGCGCGGCTCGATAACGCCGATGCCGATGGGTCTGGGGCCGCCGCCGAAACGGGCGTGGTGGGCCTCCAGCCGGATCGCCGCGCTCAAGAGCCAAGAATCGGTGGGGCGCAGATCGTGCTGGGCGCCGAGCCGCAGGCTCAGTCGCGTCGAGCCGTCTGGAGCGACGCCGGCTACGAGCTCTTCTTGGTCGAAGCGCTCAAAGGCGCCGGTGAGCCGCGCGCTGGTCTCGTGCTTTTCCGACCATGGTACGACCAAACAAGAGCCCAGCTCCAGAGTGTGCCCCTTGGACATCGTGCGCCCAAAGCCCACGCCGACCTCGTTTTTCGTGTCGTTGAAGTCCTCGGAAACGAGCAGGTGGCCGGCGTGGAGCTCGAGCCTCCAGGGGGCCTTGCCGGAACCTTTGCGCCGGGCAAAGAGCCTCAGTTGATGCCCGAGCGTGGACAGCCGCGCGTGTCTGGTGGCGATGCTCTCGATGCCCGCGATGCCCTGCTTTTTCGCGCTTAAAAGCTCGATTGCGCCGACGGTCCAGCTCCCGATGGGCCTTTTGAGCTCGAGGAGGAAAGAAGAAGCGTCGTGGGCGTTGTTTTGGCGCGGGGCGAGCGCGTCGTCGGAGGTGTCGGCGTGGGTGCCGTTGCGGTTGAGATAGATGAAATTGCCGGCGGAGTGCTGCGCGGACAAAAGCGAAAGGGCGGTGGTCTGGTCGACGCGGGTGCCGTGGAGCAGGTGGATCCTCGCCGAGTCCCAGGAACCCACGCTCCCGGCGACCTCGGTGACCGGCGTGTCGAAGGAGCGGGTGTTCAACGATATGAGCCCGCCGATGCCGCTGATGCCGTAGGACACAGGGGCGGTCCCGCGGAAGATCTCAATCGAGTCGAGAAAATCGAGGCCGATGCGGCCCAGGTCGATCACCGAGTGACCGGCGCCCTGGAGGCGGACGCCGTCGAGGTAGATCGGCACCTGCTGGGGCGTGGAGCCGCGGATCCCGGCGGAGCCGAAGGAGCCCAGCCCCCCGAGGCGCCTGACCTGGACGCCCACCGAGTCAGACAGCACATCGGAGACGCTCTCGACCGTCTCGGCCGACTCGGCCACGTCGAGGGTCTCGGCAAAGCCGGTGGTCTCGTCGGTCGGCGCCAGGTGGTGCCCGTGGACGACGGTCTCGTAGGCGCCGTCGCCCTCGGCCTCGTAGGCGTCCCAGTTGACCTCGGCCTCACCGGCAGGGTCGGCGGCCGCAGGGAGCGCGGGTAGCAAGAGCCACACGAGCAAATGGGCTGAGGGAGCAAGAAAGCTGTGACGAGACGCAGTCAAAAGACGAAACCTACTCTCAGTGGCGCGAAGAGCGTTTCTGATCGCAGAAGCTTTTTTGCTTCGGCGACGGGGGGCTTCGAGTAGGTCTCCTGACTTCCGCTCTCGGTGCCTTAAAAAAAACACCCGCGCGCGCTTCGCCTTCCCGGTTCCATGTGACCAGTGGCCTTTTAGAAGCGTGCTCGCGGTACACAGTGGCGCGACCGCGCCGGATTCTCACCGGCTTCCCTTGACTCGAGCCCGGTTTTCAAAGTGCGAAAGAACGAGCTTTCCCGTTCTTTCGTTCGAATGCCGTTTGGTATCAGCGGCAGGGGACCAGGTCAAGGGTTTTCGAATAGCTCGCGGAAAGCGTTAGACTCTACGGAGGAGATGATAAAGAGGGCGCACAAACGGGGGCACAGGCCGGTCTTCGATTGGAGGAGAGCGGGGCGCGGGCTTTTGTCTTTCGATGCGCTCACCCATATCGCCGCCCACAGGCAGCGCCGTTTGCTCGAGGGGGTCACCTTTCGCTGCGTGCGCGGCTCCCTCGTGGACGGCGAGACCCTCGAGGCGCTCTCACAGCTGTTTTCAAAGCACTATGGTCGCTGGTCCGCGCGATCGGCGCTGCGCCCTGGGCAGCCGGTCCGCATGAGCCCAAAGCAGCTCAAGGTCTTGCTGGATTTTCCAGATAGCCACGCCGCGCTCGCCTACAAAGAGGGGCAGCTCGTGGGGCACGCGTTTTACATCCGGCGCAACATCCCCAAGTTCGGGTACATCACCTGGGTGACCCAGCTCGTCGTCCACGAGGCGCACCGGCGGATGCGCATCGGCACGCGGCTTTTGGACTCCATCTGGGGATTCTCGGACGACCGGGCCTGGGGGCTCGTGACCGCCAACCCTTTCACCGTCCGGGCCTTGGAGGCGGCGACCCGGCGCCGGTGCGATCCCAAGGCGGTGGCGCGGCACCTGCCGGTCCTCGAGAAGGTGCTGCGCTCCAACGACTTTTTGGCCAAGGCGCACTTTCACGTGGGCGACGCGCTCGCCGCGGTGGACACCGGATTTTATCTGGATCACGCCGGCATCGAGGATCATCTGTCCAAGGTCGCGGGCCACCCGTGGAAGCTGGGGTCTTTGAAGCCGGGGTGGGAGTGGCTCGCCTTCACGTTTCGCGAGCAGGAGAAAAAGCGGCTGTCCCCCGCGGAGCTGCATACTTTGTTTTTGCACTCCGAACAGATGCTGCGCCAAGCCTACGGGCGCATGGACGTCGAGCACCACGGATGGGCCCACGCCACCTGCAAGGAGACAGAGTTCATCACTGAGGCGCTCGAGCTGGGACCGCGCAGCCGACTGGTCGACTTCGGATGCGGCAACGGGCGCCACCTCATTCCTTTGGCCTCGAGGGTCGGCGAGGCGCTGGGAGTCGACTATTGCCGGCCGCTCATCGAAGCCGCGAGGGCGGGCGCCGGGCAGCAGCGGCTGCAAAACACGGGGTTCGTCTTGGACGATGTCCGCACGGTGAGGCTAAAGGAGACCTTCGACGCGGCGCTGTGCCTTTACTCGGTGGTGGGCGCCTCGGCTTCGAGGCGGGACAACCAGCGCCTCTTGAGGAACCTGGCCAGGCACCTCAGACCCGGTGGGCGGGCCCTCATCTCGGTGATGAATCGCGAGCTCATCGACCACACCGCCCGTCACCGGGGCGACCCTTACGAAGATCCCGAGCTGCTTTCCAAGCTGCGGCCGAGCAACACCATGCAAAGCAGTGGCAATGTGTTCGATCCCAAGCATCTTTTATATGATGAGCGACGGGCAGTGGTTTACCGCAAGGAGCAGTTTCTCGAAGACGGCTTGCTCAGCGCCGAGCTGGTGGTGCGGGATCGGCGCTATCGCAAAGCCGAGATTGAAGCGGCGTGCCGCAGAGCCGGCCTGGAGACTCTCTGGGCTCGGTATGCCTCGGCCGGACGCTGGCGGTCCTCGCTCTCGGCCACCGACGTCAAGGCAAAAGAGATCCTCTTGCTCGTGCGGCGGTCGTGAGCCCGGGGGCGTTCGGCCGGGCGAGTTGTGTGTTGCGCCGGTCGAGTCATCTGTTCTACTTAAGGCGAGGTGTTGCTAAACGCGGCGTCGCCCACCGGGAGCGAAACGTCAGGTACGGCGAGGGATTTTTTTGACGGTGATCGACGACACGGCGAGGGACTTGCAAACGAGGGCGCTGGAGCTCGCGCGCGCAGACAGCGGGATCCGGCAGTGGGAGAGGCTTTGCCGGTTGCTGGAGTCTTTGAGCGACGCCCAGATCGACGACATCGCGCTGGAGCTGGAGCTCGCCCTGGGCGACTGGGATGATGCGCTGCGCGTGGCGCCTTTGCGGTGGGTGCAGGACGCGGAGCAAAACGGGCAGAGCCGCGTTTTTTGGAGGTTCGTTCGGGTCCTCGAGATGCCGGACTGGGACGCCCCGGCGGTTTTGCGGATGCCGCTCATGCGCGAGGTCGCAAGGCTCGACATGTCGGGCTGGGAGAGCACCTGGCTTCATGCCCTCGATGCCCTGGCCTCGTCCGATGACGTGCGCAAACTGGAGCAGCTCGATCTGACGGGATGCAGCCTGAACTCGGAAGGGCTGTCGCGCCTTGGTCACCACCGGTTTTCCGAGCGGCTGGGGGGGCTGTGGCTCGGCGAGAACGACCTGGGCGCGTCCGGCGCCCGCCTTCTCTCCGAGCACTCTTTTTCCAAGCTGGAGCGGCTCGAGCTGCCGTTCAACGACATCGGCGACGCCGGGTTGGCCGCGCTGGGTGGTTCGCGGTGCCTGGAGACGGTGCGCACGCTCAACGTGTCGGCAAACGGCATCACGGACGAAGGCGTGCGTCAGTTCGTGCGGCGCGGGGCGGCTCACATGGCCCACACCCTGTTTTTCGACTGCAACGAGGTGGGCGCAGCCGGGCTCGAGTCGCTGGGAGAGTCGGCTCATATCGGCAACCTGCGCTTCTTGTCGCTGGTGCAAAACGGCCTCGGAGACGACGGGGCCAAAGCGCTGGCCGAGGCGCCGCGGGCAGGGAAGCTCGAGGTCTTGCTCCTTGACGATTGTGACTTGGGAGCCGAAGGCCTGGCTGCGCTCGTGAGCTCGTCGAACGCGCGGGGGCTCGACTACCTGTCCGTCTGCGGAAACCCCATCAAAGACGCGGGGCTCGAGGCGATGGTCCATTCCAAGCAGCTGCCCGCGCTTCGGCGATTGGCGCTCCACAAATGCAAGATAACCCGGGAAGGGGGGCGCCTGTTGGGTTCGAGCTCCCTTGCTTTGAACCTCGAGGAGCTGGTGTTCTCTTCGAACTCGGGGGCGGGGGAGCTCCTGGAGGCGCTGTCCACGTCGAAGAGCCTGCGCCTCGCAGCCTTGAGCCTCGGCCGAACCGGCATCGACGGTGAGGACGTGGCGCTTTTGGGGCGCTGCAGGGGGATCGCGGACCTGCGCAAGCTCGACCTGAGGCGCAATAAGATAGGCCTGAAAGGGGCCTCGGCGCTGGCCAAATCAGACGTCTTCAAGAACCTGGAGATTCTGCGGATACCCGGCTGTGAGATAGGCGACAAAGGCGCGGCCATCCTGGCGCAGTCGCCGAACCTGGCAAATCTCAAGTGGCTCGACGTGGACATCGATAAGGATTTCGGCACCGACGGGGCGCTGGCTTTTGCGCGCTCTGCGTACCTGCCCGAGGTGCTCAAAAAACCGTTCTTGCGCCGCCTGGAGAGCGTGAAACGGACAAAACAAAGATCGAAGGCACAGACCCTTTGGCAGAAGCTCGTGAGGGTGGTGCGCAGAGGGTAAGGCCCCGGGGGACGGGGCCCTCTTTGGTCAAAAAAATGTGATTCACCGCCAGACCGTGTGCGCGAACCTATTCAGCGGTCGCGGCGGGCTCGTTGGGCTCGGCTGCGGTCGCCGTCAACGCCGCGATCTGTCCCTGCCTCGCGAGGTCGGCGGCCTCTCCGAGGATGCGGGCCGTCTCCTGAGGCGCATGAAAGCCCATCGAGTTTTCGGCGGCGACGAAGTCGAGCCGCCACTGCGCCTGTCGCTGGAACTCGAGCGCCTCGGCGAGCTGCTCGTCCGTGGCGCCCTCTTGTCGGGCCGCGATCACCGTGTCGATCAGCGCGATGATCGCTTCTCCCCCATCTTGGAGCATGCGGTAGTTGGTGTCCTGGATCCTGGCGACCCGTTCTTTGATCTCCTCCTCGGAGAACTTGTGGCAGGTCTGACAGGCGCGGTTGATGTTGAGCAGCGGGCTGCGCACCCAGTGGTCCGAGACCTTGGTCGCGCCGTCGCGCATGTACGGCATGTGGCAATCGGCGCAGGCGACGCCGCTGCGCGCGTGGATCCCCTGGCTCCACAGCTCGAACTCCGGATGCTGCGCTTTGAGGACCGGCGCGCCGGTCTCCTTGTGCTTGTAGTCGTAGAACCGCTCGCCGTTTGGGAGCGTGGTCTCGTTCCAGAACGCCTCGGCCTGTTCCATCTTGAGCCCCTTGCCCCAGGGGAAGGTGAGCTTGAAGCTGCTCGAGCAATAGTATTCCACGTGGCACTGGGCGCAGACCAATGAGCGTAGCTCGGTGCGCGACGCGTCCTGGTTGATGTCGTACGGTCGGTCCCGCGACCCTTCTCGCCAGCGCTCAATCGAGGGCAGGTGGGGGACCTCGCCGACACCGCTCGCCAGGGCCTCGATGCCCTGAATGAGCCCCGGCCGCGTTATGCGGAGCTCCATCGACTTGGGGTCGTGGCAGTCGACGCACGAGACCGGGTGGGCGTGGCCCATGTCGTGGAGCATCTGGTTGGTCTCCTTGTACGACATGGCGTAGGTCTTCTCGAACCCGGCGATGGCGTCACCGTCTCCGAGCTCGCGGTAAAGGGGCATGATCGAGGCGTGGCAGTGCAGGCACGAGCCCGACTGCGGCTTGGTCTGCCGCTCGGTCCGCTCCTGATCCTCGAGCATGTAGGCGTGTCCGCGCCGGTCCCGGTAGTCGATGGAGAAGGCGTAGCCGAGGAACATGCGCCTGAGCCACGGATCGCGCTCGATCTTCTGCTCGGGCAGCGCCTCGCTGCCGCCGTGGCCGCCGTAGCGGGTCTTCGTGTGCTGGGCCGTCAGCTTGTAGGTGTCGTACTGCTTGGGCCAGTTCTTGCCCCACACAGCCGGATTGGTGGTGTTTTCGTCGACCTCGACGAGGCGCACGAAGGGCGTGCGCTCCTCGGCCTTGCGCTCGGCGACGTTCAGCAAGAGCGCGGTCACGCCCGCGGTCGCCGCCGCCACCAGGACCATCAGGGCGAGGTACGGCCAGCCTCGTTTGAAAAGATTTTTGATGCGCGTCATTGGTTGATTATCTCCTTGATCTCCTCAGGGGTCATCGGCCCGCCCAGCCCCACCGGCTCGCCGTGTCCGACCGACACATGGCAGCGCACGCAGCGAGGCGCGCCCTCGGTGAAGGCGATGGATTGATCGTGAACGAGGTCGCCGTGACATCGCAGGCAGTTGTCGTGCAGGATGTCCGCGTTTTTCTGCGTGATGACGATGGGCTCGGGGAAGTCCTGCAGCGTGAAGCCCTTTGAGTGGTTCCAGCCGTTCTCGGCCTTGGCGATGTATTTTTCCACCAGGCCCGGGGGCAGGTGGCAGTCGACGCAGGTCGCTGCGGTGTGGTGGCTCGCCTTTTGCCAGGAATCGTACTGGGGCTGCATGATGTGGCAGTTGGCGCAGGCTCTGGGGTCGGTGCTCAGATAGGACAAACCCTCGGCGTAATCGAAGGTCATGCCGCCGATGCCGAGCAGCACCCCGAAGGACGCGAATGTAAGAGATGGGAGAAGGGCGAGCTTCATGGCGTCTCTCCTGTGCCACGGTGCGTTTCAGTAGAGCGATCGTGGTGTAGCACAGTTTAATAGGTAAATAAATACCTATTTGTATATCCGGCGTTCTTGGGTGGCAGCGAGGGACCCCCGTGAACTTATGGTTTGGTGGTGTCTAGTATCTTTAAGGCGTCATTCGGGATCTTGCCGTAGTAGACTTGGCCGTTTATCAGGAAGGCTGGGGTGCCGCGCAGATTGAGCTTTGCGGCTGCGGAGAGATCTGCCTCGATGGGGCGCATCGACTGCGGGTCGTCCATGCAGCAGTTGAACTTCCCCAGATCCAGCGCGAGCGCTTTGGCGATATCTTGCGCCGAGAGGTTCTGCGAACGGATGGTCTGCGAGTTGTGGAACAGGTAGTCGGCCATCTCATGAAAACGGCCCTGCCGGCTGGCGCAGACGGCAACGCGAGACAGCTCGCAGGCCCTGGGATGAAAGGGCTTGTCCAGTTTGCTGTTGCAGTGGTGATCCAGCGGTAGGTGACGATGATAGACCCGCAGCTTGTTTGGATAGCGAGATACCAGCTTGTTTAGCAGCATGTGGGCGTCGCGGCAGAAGGGGCACTGGAAGTCCGTGAACTCGTGGATCTCGATGGTGGGATGCGCGGCTCCCTTCCAGGGGTATCCCTCGTCGCTCGTGCCGACCTGGACCGAAAGCGCCGGGGGCGCGCCGGCCTCGGCCTCCTTTTCAAGACACGCCTCTTTTTTGGGTGTGTCCTGGGTCTTCTCGCTCCACGCGCGCTCCTCCAGCCGCTCGTTTTTTTGGGAGACGTAGAGCACCTGTGATGACTGCGAATCGCCACTGGCCTCCACAGAGCTTTGGCGAGCCGCTCGCGCCTGGGCGATCCAGTCTTGGAGGTGTTGCCCGCTGAACCACGCAGCGGCGAGCAGCCCAGCCCCCAGCACGGCGAGCCCCGCCGTCTGCAAGGGGCGCGTCACGAGACTCTTGAGATCCGACCGGATCGCCTCGGTCACGGATCTTTCCGAGATGCGGATGGCGGCGATGCTGAGCCCAAAGAGGGACACGTTGATGACGTCGATCGCCAGACAGACGATGCACCACGAGCCGATCTCGAAGTGCATCACATAAACGAGCCACAAAGAGACCACGACAAAAAACACGCCGAATAGGAACAAGAAGCCAAGGCCGAAGCGCGACCGGGCTCGAACCAAGGCCAGCACCGATAGCAGGGCGACGAACAGATATCCGGCGATGGCCCACACGGCGACCGGTGTCCCCAGCACAACCGAGAACTCGTCGTGGAGAGCCACCTCGTCACAGTTCATACTCTCACTGATGTTGCAAAAGCTCTCGTGTTCCTCCGGGGCCACGTGGGTCTGGCGAAAGACCTCGACAAGGTCCCAGGCGCTGATGACGCCGATCACGCACAGCAACAAAAAAGTGACGAGAGTGACTTTCAGCCCCTTTGGGACTGCTTCGGTGGACGTATCCGGACGGCTCACGAATGTTCTCCTTCGCAAAAAAATAAAATTTCAGCCATCACCGCCGCCCTCCGAAGATGGTCGTGGGCACAGGAGCCGAAAAAGAATTGGGAAGACGATTCCGGCGGCGACGGCGAGGATGATGAGGGCGCCTGCGCCGTTCTTGTCGAGAACGGCTTGGTCTGGGGTCTCGCGGCTGAGGTCCAGACCGATGGCCGCGATGGCAACCACCAACGTGAGGGGGGCCGACAGCAGCACAGACGCGCCCACGGCGTTGCGAAGACGAAGCCCCGTGGCGATGAGCGCGAACCCTGGTACCAGCTTGACCACCAACGCGGCCACGAGGAGCAGGCCCGCGAGCCGGAGGCTCGACGCGGTGACGGCGGACGGATCGAAGCGAAGCCCCACGACGATGAAGAATATGGGGATGAACAGGCCGTGTCCCATCACGGCCAGCTTCTCCTCGATGGCGTGTTTGCCTCGAAAAGAAAAGCTGATG
This sequence comes from Deltaproteobacteria bacterium, assembly GCA_011389755.1. Classification (GTDB taxonomy): domain Bacteria; phylum Myxococcota_A; class Polyangia; order JAAYKL01; family JAAYKL01; genus JAABTR01. Next base: position 11,515 of record JAABTR010000230.1, read on the forward strand.
AACGCCCCCGCGATGAACGCCCCGACGATGGCCTCGACACCCGCGACCAGGGCCATCATCGAAAGCGCCATCATCAGAAACAGCGCGGCTCGCACGCCTATCTCCGAGGTGCTCTGCTCGCGGCCGATCCGCGTGAGCAGCTCGGGCCACCACCACGCCACCGCGGCGAGGGT
>JAABTR010000231.1 GCA_011389755.1 Deltaproteobacteria bacterium
CCTATCTCCGAGGTGCTCTGCTCGCGGCCGATCCGCGTGAGCAGCTCGGGCCACCACCACGCCACCGCGGCGAGGGTTCTGAGGACCAGCGCCGCGCCCAAAAGCACCGCCAGGAGCTTGCCCAAGCCCACGAGGAGCGCCGGCGACAGACCATAGCGGATGGAGAAGTAGAATACGGTAATTCCTATCACGGTGAGGAACTCGCCGATGGAACCGACGAGGACCAATGTTTGGCCGAGCGGCGTGCGCAGCTGCCGGGTCTCGGCCAGTATCGCGAGAGGGAGCCCCACGCTCGTGGCGCCGAGGGCGAGGCCGAAGATGGGTTGAAGGCCGAGCAGGTAGGAGCACAAGAACGCCAGGCCGAAGACCGCGCCGCTGACCCCGAGCATCAGCAGCAGCTGCATCGGCCCACGCCGGCCCATGTCCCTGAAGTCAATCTCGAGCCCCGCCATGAACATGAGCAGGATGAAACCGATCTCGGAGAGGAAGGCCACGATGGTGTCATCGTGCACGAGCCCCATGAGGTGGGGACCCGCGGCGAAGCCGAAGACGATGAGCAGGATAGCCGAGGGCACCCGGAGCCGGCCCGACAGAATCGGCATCGCGAGAGACCCCGCGAGGAGCACGAGAAAGACCAGCAGATGGGGCGTACCGTCGTGCACTGCTCAGCTTCCCCTCGAAACGGTCGTAACTATCACCGAGCACGGCGCCAGGCCCACGATGTGACACGCGACGTCGGGATTCCAGAATGTGTCCCTTCGGCGGCGCCGACGCGCTACGACCACCAGATCGTGGTGAGCCGCCTCCTTGGCGACCGCCCTGACGGGGTTCCCCTCGACCTTTTTGTAGTCGAGGGGGATCTCGTACAGCGAGCACAGGCGCTGAATCACGGCGGCCTCCTCGTCGGCCATCGCGCCGGTCTCGCCCGAGATGAGCGGCGGCGCGGTGACGCTGACCGCGGTGAGCGTTCCACCGAGGCGCCGGGTGATGTCGATCGCCAACTCCGCAGCATCGATAGTGATCTCGGATGATGACACGGGCAGCAAGATCCTGCGGTACGGGTGGGAGCCGCGACAGACGATGACCGGTGACTCGAGTGCGTCGCACAGCTTCGCGAGGGGCCCTTGTCGCCCGGTGAGGCGGTTGCTCAGAGGGCGGGTTAGAGGGCGGACGGCCACGACCCCGGGGTGCCGCGCCTCTAGCGCCTTGTTGAGCGCTCGTCCGTGGCCGCGAGGCACCGGAAAGATCTCCTCCACGATCCCGGTCTTTCCCGGGGTGTCTGCCGCGGTCGGCGCGCCTTGTGAAACTCCCCGCAGCAGCTTGGTTATCTCGCACGTCGCCGCAAGGGAGCGAGCCTCTTGAAGCACCTTCGCGTCGGCTTTGCCGAGCTCGAGCGTGGTCAGATTGTTGCCGTACTGTCTGGGAAATTGGGCGCCGCCCACCCGGAGATACTGCGCCACGGAGGCGAGCGCTTCGGGTTGCCCCACCAGCAAGACCCGGTCCCCATCCTCGAGAATCGTATCGCCGGTCGGAACGAGGAGATCATCGGCGCGAAAGACAGCGGCGATGCGCCACCTGTCGGGCGCCAGGTCCTTGAGCGGCCGATTCAGCATGGGCGAGGTCGCGGTGAGGCGGATCTCCACGATCTCCCCGCGACCCAGCCCGATGCCGCAGGGAATG
>JAABTR010000232.1 GCA_011389755.1 Deltaproteobacteria bacterium
GTTCTACCTGGAGCCCGGGCGCGTCTACATCGAGCACGGCAACCAGTACGACGAATCCAACAGCATCCGCTACCCGCTGCGCCCACTGCTAAGCACCAAGCGCTGGTGGCTCAAAGAAGAGGGCGAGGCCCTCGACTACCCGCTCGGCTCGATCTTCGTGCGGTTCTTCTACAACCGGGTCCGCAGGCTCGATCCGTATACCCCTCGGCTTTTGTCGTTCGAGCAGTACATGGACTTCATCCGCCGGTACAACCTGTTCGACATCTGGCGGGTCTACAAGGACCACTACCCCCACTTCGTCGCGGCCTTGGGGCCGGCGACGACACCGGGAAGCTCGCGCCACAACCAGGAGGCCGATGCGAAGCAGGAGGCCGATTTCCTCCGGCTGGAGCAGACGAACCCTCACGGACACCTCTACCGCAAGCTCAACGCCCTGAAGAACATCCCAGTCTCGGCCAGCAAGCCGGCCATGGTCAAGGAGATGCTGCGCCCGCTCCTGCGCAGGTCTTTGTGGCTGGGCATCTTCGCTTTTGTCGCGCTGTTTTTGTGGCTGTTCATCTTTCAGCTCATCGACAAGGTGCCTTGGCTGACCGCCAACGCCTTCTTGATGTCGTTTTTTATGGTCATCACCATGGGGGCCGGCTTCGGGGCGTGGGTCCATCTGCAGCGCAAGCTCCGCCGCAGCGGAGAGCACGAAGCCGAAAAAATTGTCCGCCAAGCCGACAAGGTCGCCCAGCTCACGGACGTCCCCATCGTGCTCATGGGCCACAGCCACGCTGTGGACTACAGACGCGTCAAGGCCGGCACCTCCGTCTATGTCAATTCCGGAACATGGACGTCGGTGACGAACCCGTGGACCCGACTCATGAAGGACGCCCGCAGGCTCACCTTCGTCCATGTCCGCGGCAAAAAAGCCTCCTTGAAGCGCTGGAACGACGACGCGTGCCGCGTCGACGACGTGCCGCTCTTCGACGTCAGCGAGGAGCAGACCATTCGCGTTGACTCGCCGGATCCCAACTGGGGACGCACCGAGCACTCCTGGGTCCCCTCCGCCGCTATCTCCGAACGCGAGGAAGAGCAGGCCTAGGGAGTCGCCTCGCCCAAAAGGCCCAAGAGAAGCTCGAGCGTTGAGCCCGCCCGGCGTGTCGACGGGGCGAACATGCAACTCGAGGAGTCGGACTTGGTCAACGGCTGGGTTCCTCCTGCGGGGGGGGCAGCGTCGCCGCTTCCGGTCTCGCTCGTGTCTCCGTCTTCGCCCTCACCGCCGTCATCGTCGCCGGTTTGGCCACCGTTGTCATTTGAGGTGTCTTTGTCCCCAGCGCCCGGATTCCCATCATCCTCGCCAGTGTCCGGATCGACCGGAGCGTCGCCTGTGTCCTCGTCGCTGTCGCCCGGCTGATCTTGGGGATCGCCCCCACCGAGCGCGGCGCAAACGCCGAGCTGTTTGGTGTTGATCCCAGGCCAGTAGGGTTCGGGGATGGCGCACTGCTCACCCGCCTTGCAATCGTCCGCGCTGCAGCAGTACGCCATGCAAATCCCCTGCACGCAGGTCATGCCCCCTGCGCACCACGGGCCGTTTTGCGGGTCGCACGAGGCTCCGAGCACCTGCGTGGAACCTTCGAAGCAGTAGAAGCCGGTGTTGTCTTGTTGATCGGCGCCAAAATCACACGCGGCCCCATTTTCGCCACAACCCTCGTTGCTCAAGGGATCGCATCCCCACAGGCTCGAGGCATCACAGGGGTTCGTGGCGTCTCCGCCTCCCGGCGGATCGGTGTCGCCGCCTCCGGTGGAGCCGTCATCGAGGTCGACGCCCATGAGCTGCTTGAAGGTGCTCTCGATCCAGGCCCGGTTGGAGACGACGTCGACATCATAACCGCCGTGGGTGGCGAAACACGTTTCGCTGGTGCCGAAGGAGGTGACCCCGCTGAGGACCCACTCGCCGCCTTGTTGGGTAAACAAAGGCCCGCCCGAGTCACCCTGGCACGTCCCCGCGGGATTTCCCACCTCGATGAGGCCGTAGCGCAGCGACCGCACGGTCGTGTCGCCCACCCGGTGGATTCCCGCGCTGCTCTGATTGGCAGAGCTCGAGAGGCCGTAACCCACTATCTTGCCCTCGGTGCCAACGCTGGGCGAGCTTCCCGAACGAACCCCGTAGGTCTCCACGGTGTTCACCGGAGCCGAAAGCTTGATGATCGCCAAGTCGACCGCCCCGGTCATATTGTTGATGTTGCCGGTCCACTTAGGGTGTTTCACTATCTTCGACACCCCCGGGTAATAGGTGACGTTACCCGTGTTGAGGTTGGCCCCTCCGAACACGAGCAGCCGGTTCGGACTGCTCACTGCGTCGATTTGCCCTTGAATGTAGACACAATGCCCCGCGGTGACGAGGATTTGAGGGTGTACCAAGGTGGCGGTGCAGATGCTCCCGGCATTTCCCATGGAGTAGTAAAGCCCGATGACGCCTTTCCAGCTCTTGTAACCCGTCTCCGTTCCGCCCACGATGGCGTCCTCGCCGTGTCCCGGGATCTCGACGGCGTCCGTGCCGGTGTCTTCGCATCCCGCGGCAAAAACTGTCGCCGCAAACGCAAAGAGCATCGCGCGTTTCACAATCGACCCGGCCGCAGGTGAAATCGGCAAAAATCTTGACATAGAGTTCTCCCTTTTTTTTCATACCGATTCTGTTTTGTTTTTTCGTCGCCAACCAAATATTTTACTGCCGAAAAGTTCACCGGCAAAATCGGAGTGAACACGGCTCTATGTGAACACCCTGCTCAATTTAAGAGACCGCGACCCCGCGTTCGGTGCGGAGAAAACCGCACGCCGTCGGTTTCTAAAAGAATTTTTAGCTATGCATGGTTGTGCGTGTGCGCCGCGTTCGGCTCAAACTGCGAAGTACTTTGCTTGGGGGTGGTGCGCCACGAGGGCCGAGGTGGACACCTCGGGGACCATCTCCATCCCCTCGGTCAGGCGGATCCCTATCTTCTCGGGACGCAAGAGCTCGAAGACCGGCCGATGCGCCTCCAAGTCGGGGCAAGCCGGATAACCGAAACCGTAGCGAGACCCGCGGTATCCCCGCATCACGAGGTCGCCTCCGCCGCCGCGCCGGGCCTCGTCTTCGAGCCCGAGCTGACGGCGCATGACCGCGTGCCAATGCTCGGCGAGCGCGTCGGTGAGCTCCACGGCGAACCCGTGGAGCAAGAGGTAGTCTTTGTACGCGTCCGATTCGAAGAGTTTTTTCGTCTCGTGCGAGACCCGGCTGCCCAGGGTCACCACGAAGAACCCGGCCACGTCCCCTCCCTCATCTCGCGACTTGAAATAATCCGAGATACAAAGGTGGGGTGGAAAAGCCTGCCTCGGAAACGAGAACCGGTGCTTCGCCCCTTCGTGCTCCACGACCAAGTCGTCGCCTTCGGAGAAACACGCGAAGTAGCCATAGGCCGCCTTGGGTTCGATGAAGCCCTCCCGGGCGGCCCGGCGCCTCAGCTCCTCGTAAGCGGGCCGCGCCTTAGAGGCGATGAGTTCCTCGTAAGCCTCCTTGGAGAGCTTGCCGCGGCGGTAGCCCCACCGGCCGCGGAAGAGCGCCTGCTCATTTATGTACTCGAACAAAAGGCTCGGATCGATGTCGCGCTCGTAACGGGGCCCAAAAAACGGCGGTGTCGGCGCCTCGACCTCCCGCCTCACCTTCGGCTGCGCCGGCCCGGGCTTGCGCTCTTTTTCGGAGCCGAGCCAAA
>JAABTR010000233.1 GCA_011389755.1 Deltaproteobacteria bacterium
TGTCGGCGCCTCGACCTCCCGCCTCACCTTCGGCTGCGCCGGCCCGGGCTTGCGCTCTTTTTCGGAGCCGAGCCAAACCGTGGACTCGAGCCGGCCGGCCTCCAAATCCTGGACCGCTCGGAGCCCGGCGAAGGCGTCGGCGCAGTAGACCACCGGCCGGTTGTGCTTGGGCACGCAGTCGTCGGCCACGAACCGGGGAGTCAGCGCCGCTCCGCCGAGCATAATCGGCACATCGAGGCCGGAGCGCGCGTAGAGGTCCATCGTCGCAGACATCTCGAGGGCGGATTTTACGAGGAGCCCGGACAATCCGATGATATCTGCCTCGTGCTGCCTGGCTTTTTCGATGATGGCCTCCACCGGCATGTTCGTCCCGATGTTGAACACTTCGTACCCGTTGTTGGACAAGATGATGTCCACCAGGTTCTTCCCGATGTCGTGGACGTCGCCGCGCACCGTCGCCAAGACCACCCGCGTGGCCGGGCCGCGGCTCTCCTTGTTCATGAGGGGCTCCAAGAACCCCACCGCCGCCTTCATGACCTCGGCGGACTGCAAAACAAACGGGAGCAGCATCTGGCCTCGCCCGAACATCTCGCCGACGCGCCGCATGGCCGGGATGAGGATCCCGTTTATGATCTCCAAGGGGCTGTAGCGACCGCACAGCGCCTCGATGATATCCTCGAGGCCGTCTTTGTCGCCTCCTAGGAGGTGCTCTTCGAGAGTGCTCTCGGGCGTGGTGCGGCTTACGGATCGCGAGGTCTTTTCCGCGCTGCCGCTTCCGAAGTGCGCCAAAAACGCCTCCAGCGGGCTGCGCTCTCCCACCGCCTCGTTGAGCACAAGGGCCTCGCAGATGCGCAAATCTTCTTTCGAGAGCTCGGCCAGCGGGACGACCTTGCCCGCATCGACGATGGCCGCGTCGAGCCCCGCCTCGACCGCTCGGTGCAAAAAGACGGAGTTTAGCACCCTGCGCGCCGCCTTGGGCAAACCGAACGACACATTGCTCACGCCGAGGCTCGTAAACACCCCGGGGAGCGTCTCTTTGATCCGGCGGATCCCCTCGAGGGTCTCGCGCGCCGAGTCGGCGAGCGTGGGATCCCCCGAGCCCAAGGTAAAGGTCAGCGCGTCCACAAAGAGGTCGCTCGGACGCATCCCGTGCTCGTCCACCGCCATGTCCCGAAGGCGCCGGGCGACCTCGAGTTTGTGAGAAGCGGTCATGGCCATGCCGCTTTCGTCGATGGTCAAGCCGACCACCGCCGCGCCGTGTCTCTTTGCGAGCGCCAAGACCTCGTGGGCCGTGCGGCCCCCGTCCTCGAGGTTGATGGAGTTGATCACCGGGCGACCGGCGATGCTGCCCAGGGCTTTCTCGATGGTGCGGCACCTGGTCGTGTCGATCGACAAGGGCAACCGGACCTGCGTCGACAAAAGCCGGATCATCGCCTCCATGTCCTGCGACTCGTCGCGTCCGGCGTACGTGACGTTCACGTCGAGCACGTGGGCGCCGGCTCGCTCCTGCTCGATCCCCACCCTCGCGGCTTCCTCGTAGTCGTCTTTTAAAAGCGCCTTTTTGAACCGGCGCGAACCATGGACGTTCATCCGCTCTCCGATGAGCAACGGACCCGGCTCCTGAGCGATCTCCACCTCCCGGTACAGGCTGGACAGGGCGGGAGCTCGGCGCGGCGTCCGCGGTGCGGGCCTTGCGCCCTCCAGCGCATCGGCCAGAGCCCGGATGTGCTCCGGGCGCGTTCCGCAACACCCCCCGACGACGCTGACGCCGTCTCGCAAAACATAGTTCCTCAGCGACTGGGCAAAGTCATCGGCGCTCAAGGGGTAGAAGGTCTCTTCGCCGCGGACCTCGGGCAGCCCCGCGTTGGGGATCACCGAGATGCGGCCGGGCCATATTTGGGACAGCTGCCGGACATGGGACGCCATGAGCTCGGGTCCCGTGGCGCAGTTGAGCCCGAGGCTGAAAAGGTCGAACGGCTCGAAGGTGGCGACGACCGCGGCCAGCTCCGTGCCCACCAGCATGGTGCCGGTGGTCTCCATCGTGACCGACAACATGACCGGCACGTCCCGGCCGCGCCGGCTGCACACCTCAAAAGCGGTGACCACCGCGACCTTGGCCTGAAGAAGGTCCTGGCACGTCTCGATAATGATGGCGTCCACTCCCGCATCCACCAAGGCGGCGATCTGCTCTTCGTAGGCTCTGCGCAGCTCTTTGACCGAGACGTGACCGAGACTGGGCAGTTTGGTGGTGGGCCCGACAGAGCCCGCGACGTACCGGCCGTCCGCGCCGCCCGCGGCCGCTTTGGCGTGGGACACCGCGGCGGCGTTGAGCTCCTCGACCCGGTCTCCCAGACCGTATTCCTCGAGAACGATGCGGTTGGCCCCGAAGGTGTTGGTCTCCACGACCATCGCGCCGGCTTCGTAAAACGAGCGGTGCAGCCGAACAACGGCCTGTGGGTAGCTCGAATTCAAGATCTCGTTGCACCCGGTCAACCCCTGGTAGGCCGCATCTGGAATACTCTGAGCGGCGAGGTTGGCGCCGCACGCACCGTCGAAAATAAGCAGCTGCTGCTCTCGAAACGACATTTTTGGAACACTCCTCCCGAAACGCCCTTGCTCTTCGCCACGTGTAGTCTACGCGAAACAAAAAACTTAACACGGTCCGCGCCCACGTGCAGACCGACTTTGCATTTGACCTGCCGGCGGACTTTTTTGTGCTAGCCTTTCACGATGGAGGGAGCCGTGGCAAACGATCAGCGGACGTGTTTCGTCATCATACCCAACTGCGACACCTCGCCGCACCGAGATCGGGCCTACTGGGACCGGCATTTCGATCAATTCCTAAGGCCGATCATCGAAGAGGTCCCGCTTCTTGTGCCGAAACGTTCCGCCACAGACGAAGGCGACACCTCAGCGGTCGCCGACATCGTCACGACCGACGTCGTCATCGCCGATATCACAGACGGGGATCCCCGGGTCTACTGGGAGCTCGCGGTGCGCCAGAGCTTCAAGCTCGGCACCGTGATCATCGCCGCCCACGGGACCACCATCCCCTTCGAGGTGAGCAGCCAGCCGATCTTGCTATACAACACCGATTCCCATCTCGGCCTGGCGGATTTTCGCAAAGCGCTCATGAAACGGCTCACAGCCGCTCTCGATAATCCGTCGGCCGGCGACAGCAAGATCTGGGAACAGCTCGGCTCCCGAGGGACGCTCCACGACATCATGAATCGCGGCTCGCTGATCCGCAGGCTCGACGGCCTCCTGGCGGAGGTGCGGCGAAACGAGCGGCTCCTCGAGAAGGTCTTTGAGCAGGCGAACGCCAATCAAATCGTGCCCGCCGAGCGCAAGTGCGTCTCCGAGCGCCTGCGGACACCAGCCATCGAGACCCTGCTCGTCGAGCGCTACCTCGACGAGAGCAAAAACTTCTACGTGCTCACCGACAAGTACTTCGGCCGCGTGCTGGAGATAAATCATCAGCTCGACAGCTGGCTGCGGCAAAGCGACTCAACCGAGCGCTGGCTCCTCAAAGTCAAAAAGGACACCCTCGGCGGGATCGAGGAGCTCAAAACAACGGTTCGCAAGCTGCGCAGCAAGCACAAGAGCCGGTACTGATCCCCGACTAGCCGGGTGCCTCTCCATCGTCGCCGCCCGGCTCGTTCTCCTCTTCTTCATGGGGGCCGCGCTCCATCACCACCGACATGTCGATGGGGATGTGTATTTCTTCCTGCCCCCAGGCGTCGGCGTCGAAATAGCGGATCTTGATACCCGTGGAAAAAATAGGGTGTTCTCGTTGCTGCATCAGGCGCCTTTCAAAGTCGCTCTCCCCATGAAAACAATACGGCCGAAAACCGCTGAGATTAAGGGTCGAGTTTCGAGCCTTGGTCGGATTATTCTCTCAGAGTCTGTTTAATCTCGGGAGTGCCCGGTGGATCGACGGCAGCACCGGCATCGATCCCCTCGATGGCCTCGAAGATCACAACGTCTTGCACAATGAGCGTCAGTGACGGGTCCAGGCTCGGCGGGTTTTTGTAGAGCCAGATCTTCGGATCGGGGTCCGGCCACGGATCGCCTTGATCATCGTCAAAGCCTTTGTCCGCGGACATACTATCCATCGCGCAGCCCTGCACCAGCCCCGCGAACCCAAGAAAAAAGATTATCCAAATCAGCTGTTTCATCATCGCGCTCCCGGTCTCCAAAAGAGCAAATCACATGCCAATGACTCGCCGCCCGGCTAGAACCGCGCCACCGAGGGCGCTCTGCTCGAGCGCCAATGCTTTGGGCCGTCTACGAATCGAGACACTCCGCCTCGCGGGGGTGACAGCGTCGTCACCCCTTTTTTCGTCTCAACGCTCTACCGCGGTCGATGAGCAGGTGTGCGAAGCTGGGTATTTGAGCGCAAGGGGTCAACCCAAGGCGTAACGATCCCCTTTTTCGGCGGGGACGGTCCGCACGAGACCTCGGTCTACCAGCTCTTGCAGGCGGCTCTCCAGAACATCGACGGAGACATCCACGCCTTTTTCGAGCTCCTCGCGGTAAATCCAGGGGTGCTCGCCGAGAAAACCGAGCAGACTTTCGCGCTGTTGCTCAGCGATATCCATCACGGGGGCCGGAAGAACCGGATGGTCCGGCTTGGGGGCCTGGCCCGTTTCAGCGACGCGCTTTTTAATGGCGCGGACCCGCGCGCGCGACTGCCCCAGAGGCGGTCTCCTTCTGGGAGGAGGGACCTGCGCTCTCTCTACCGGGAGCGAACCGCTTGTCGCCGCGGGTTCCCCTGCTTTCAGGGCGATCCTTTCAGCTTCTTCGAAGATCTCGGAGAACTGCTCCAACGTCAAATTTCGCAGCAGATCGTCCCATCCACCGCGATGGGCCGTCTCGAGCAGCTCGCTCACCGTCATCCCGAGGATGTCTATTTCCGCGAGTCGAGAGCGCAACAGCTCCTGCTTGGCCTTCTCGAGGCCACCTATCTTTTCGAGCATGAAATCGAATAGCTCGTTCATTGCAACACCTTCGAACGCCCCGCACACCAATTACGAAACATAGCTAATGAAGTCTCACTCCGCTTATGTCAAGGAAAACTAATGTGTCTCGCGGCCTCCCGTGCTTTAGTAAGCGCCCACTTTGAGATTGGTCCACCTGTGATGCCCAATGTTTTCTCGCCTCGCGGCGCATCTTTGTTTCCGCGCTCAAACAGGTTGTAATAAATAATTTTTTTGTCAAAAAGGCCTGAGACGAGAAACGATGTCAAAATACGGATTCCAAGCGCGAGGCGCCCAGACGAATGGGCCGCGCGGTCAGCAATAACAGGCTCTGATCGGCGTCGATTTTTCGCACCGGCATGCCGCTGAGCGCATCCAGCATCCCCTTTTCGCCCCGCACAAACACGGCGACGCCTTTTTTTCGGGCATCCATCGCCCAAATCGTCTCCACACCAAGCCGCCGCAACGCGACTTCGAGCTCATCGTTCGGCCCCAAGCCGATCACCAACCAACCGGTCGGTGTCTTCCCGATGGCCATCCCCGGCTTTTCCGGGAGCCAGGCGACATCAGCGCCTTGAACCGCGTTGAGCGCCCCGCGTCCGTCGAGCCCGAGCAGAGGCCATCGGCCCAAAACCAGACCTCGCTGTTCAGACAAAGCCACGGTGGGCCTCCCGGCCTCGAGCCGACCCACGATCGTCCCGTCGACGAGCTGACCTCTTTCGGCCAGCCACCTTCCCATGGCCACAGCCATGAGCAAGCCCTCGGATTCTATTTGACTCCCGCTTCCGAGATGAGGCGCCAGACTGGGTGGAACATCTCCGGGTAACAAACGCGGCTCGACCCGGGAGAGATCCACGGCAAAGAGACGGCAGCGGCCCTCGGTGCGTTTTTGCACGACAGGCAAAAACGCCGGCTGGGGCTGCTCCAGATCCCACGAGGACCACCCATCGAGGCCCGTCTTTTTTAAGGTCAGGTAGAAAAAATCTTTGAGCGATCCCTCGACGTAGGTCTTGGGGTAGTAGGACATCTCATGCAAGGCCAAAGACGCCCGGTACTCAGGCGGCTCCTGCGATGAATTCGAGACCGGCTCTTCGAAGCGATAGTATGCGAACGCGGTGTGGAAGGGGTTCATATCGAGGTGCATGCCGAAGTCGCACCCGGCCACGTTCATCGTGGCTCCGAGGGTCTGCGCGGTGAGATCGTCTCCCCAGATGTAAAAAAGCGCGCCCTCGTCGTTCATGCAAAGGCCCGAGCGGATGGTGTTCATGTACGTCAAGCTCGTATGCGGCGTGCGCCCCCACTTGTCCCTTCTTTTGGGATTGAAGACACCGCCGTCCACAAGAGGATCCAGATTTTGCCGATACGATATCATGGTTTCGGGGATGGGCTGCCCTGCGGGCCAGGGGCCCATCTTGACGGAGCCGTCCTCCATGGTGGCCACGGTGGCCGCGTCCTGCACGGGCGGCAGCAAGATCTTGCGCTGCTCCATCATGCCGTAAGCGCCGTGCTCGGTCTTGAAGGCGCCGTTGAAGGCGGCGACGACCCGGGGCAGAGTCTCGCGATCCCGCGGGAGCCTCCCCGTCCCCCGCGTCCCCGTCGTCGGCCTGGGATCGGCCAATCCGCCGACCATGTGAAGGTCCATCTGACGCATGTCCATGGCGATGAGGTAGGCCCGCACATAGGGCCTGTCTTTATCGACGCGCAGATAAGTCTTGTAAAACGCCGGGGGGGCGCCCTTAAGCGACTTGACCCAGGAAGGGACGCAGGGCTCCCAGCGCCCCTCGTCGCCATCGTTGTGTTCGAAAGCCGGAGAGACCAGCGACCTAGGCGGCCAGTTGGCATTCCCAGTCGCGGCAAAGACCCCGGCTTCCAGCTCGCTTTGGGTCGGCACCACCCGCACCCCCGAGCGCCTGGTCTCAAACATCTCGCTTTCGCCGAAAACGCTGTAGGACCAGCGCCTTAACCTATCGCGCACCTCGAAAAAGCGCCCCTCGGCCCACTCGATGGGCTTTGGACCGACAAAATACAAGGAGCGAACCGTATCGATGAACCACAAAAGCGGTTTCTTGGGAGTTTCGACATCAGCCGAAACAATCAGCCCCGGCAGCCCGACGTACGACGCCGATGGGGTGTCCACCTGCGCCGCCTCCAGCTCCCCGCTGCGGCTCTTCCAGCGAATGAGCAGAGGATCCGATGACCTTCGCCCCGCAAAGCTGAGCTCGACCTTCTCCGGAGGTCTCTCAAAGCTTATGGTCGTGCGTCCGACGCCTTCGGGCTGTCCGGTCTCCAGCCAGTCGGTGATTCCGGCCAGCGTCCGCTCCACGACCCCCCAGCTAGACCCCTTGGCGGCGCGAGCGCCCTCGAAGTCGAACACCGTGATCGTTCGAACCTGCCCGAACACCTTCGTCGCCACGGCCACGCGCCTGCCTCCGGCGGCCAACGCGTACTCGTCGCCGTCGGGCGTCTTCGTCAAGTTCACGATAGAGCGCACCCCCACGATGATTGCTCCCGGCGCAATCCTGAGCTCTGCGGAGTAGACATCCCGCGGGCCCCAAGCTCCATCCGAGGCGAGAAAAGAGACCTTTTGCCACCCGATGGCCGTGTCGAGCCCATACTCACCTTCCCTTCCACCGATCGGGACGAGAGACCCCCTCACCACATTCACGCCGCTCGAGGCGCCCAGCTGGTGCTCAAGGAGAGTCGAGTCGCGCCGGGTCGGGGGCACCTGCGTGTGTGCGGCCGCTGCCAGCCCGAGCAGAGCACACGTGAAGAAGGTGAGCAGACGCGACGAGACGAGGCGACGCAAACGCATATATATAACAGGACGACCCAAGTGAGCCCAGACTCCGACCCGCGCTGAGGGAAGGACCGTATTCACGTCAGACTCCGAATCTATGAGACATTCACTCTCCTCGCCCGCAAACTTAAGTCACCGATCCCGCAGTTACCAGTGATGTAAATTTATTCTATCATATACATCCATTCGCATTCAACCTCGCTGTTCAAGGGCGCAGCGGCCTCGCAGGCGCCCTCCCACCTGCCGGCTCCTCGGGCGAACCCGTAGCCTCGAAGGCGCCGGCCGCCAAGGCGATACAACCTGTTTTTTTGTGTATTTAGTTACAATCGATGTCGATTATTTCCACTTCCATGGTGGATCGACCGATGCCCAGGCCCTTCTTCCCCTCGAGCACCGACCTCAAAAGCCCCCCGGCGACCTGCTCTCTCCAGCCGCTCAAGAGCGGATGATCCTCTTTTTTAACAGCGCCGTCGAGCCAATCGGTGACGAGCGCCAGGACATCGGACTTGGTACCCAGGTATGAGATATCCACATCCACGCGGCGCGACAGCTCCCTCAGGATCACGGACAAGAGATCGGCGACGGCCTCGGCCCGCGCTGACGACCGCCTGGGTTTACGGGCAGCCTGAGCCGCCCCCCCTTCGCGCTCGAGCCCCCTTTTTACCGCGTCCAGAATATCCGCGGAGCGTTTGCGAAAGCCTCCACGCAAGCCGCGAAGCCGATCCATCTGGGCTTCGGTGCGCGGCGCGTTGCGGGCGAGCTCGACCAAGACATTGTCCGGAGCGATGGTTCTGCGCGGCTTGTCCCGCAGCCGGGCTTCGCGCTCCCTCCAGGCGGCCAGCTCGCGCAGCACGCAGGTCGCCTGTGCGCCGATCCCCCCTGCGCCGCTGACCCTTTGGTAGGCGAGCTCGGGCGGGGCGTCGTAGTCCACAAAGATCTTGTAGTCGGACAGCTCTTCGAGGACCCAGTCGAGCCTTCCTGCGCCCTCGAGAGTCTTCGTGAGCCTGTCGTGCAGCTCCAGCAAGTAGCGAACATCGTCGAGCGCGTAGCGGATCTGCTTCTCGCTCAGGGGCCGCTGGAGCCAGTCGGTCAGCTTCTGCCCCTTGGACAGCCTGATCCCGAGCATCTCCTCGACGAGCCTGGCGTAAGATATCTGGCGCCCCATACCCACGAAGGCGGCGGCTACCTGCGTGTCGAAGATCCCAGCCGGCGCCCTCTTGGACAAATGCTTGATGATGGCGGCGTCGTTCGAGCCGGCGTGGACCACGGTCACCACCTCGGGGTCGGCCAAGATGTCGAAGAGCGGCGACAGATCCCGCGTCTCAAGGGGGTCCACGACCTCCTGGCGCCCCTCCACCGCCACCTGAATGAGGGCGAGCTGCGGGTAGAACGTCTTTTCGGGTATAAACTCCAAGTCCAGGGCAAAGCGCCCCTGGGCACGGGCCTCATCACAAAACTCGACAAGGCCCCGCTCGCTCAACATCTCTACCATGCGCACCTCGTCCCCAGGTTCCCCGTCGTCAAGCCGCCGCGGTCTGCCCGGAAGGGGCCTGTTGCTTTTTGAGCGACAGACGCTTTGCCAGCCCCAAGATGAAGCCCAAAGCGATGGCGAGCAACGCCGCGCTCATGATGCGAAACACCGGCGGCAGCATGAAAGTGAAGGTGTGGGCCGGGATCCAAAACCACAAAACCGCCGCGCCCACCACCCGGAACATGTTCTTCCAGTCGATGCCGGAGTAGACCTCCACAACCGGCCAGATCGTAAAAAGCTCCCCGCGATCGATGAGGGTGTCGGTGACCCTGTGGAAGATCATGAACGCGAAGCCGAAGATGA
>JAABTR010000234.1 GCA_011389755.1 Deltaproteobacteria bacterium
AGACGGTCAGCAATGGCCGCGCCACCCGCGTGGCGATGACCCGGCCGAAGGGATCATCGACGTTGATGACCGCTTTGGCGTCGTGGGCATCTCGGATGGCGCCTGTAAACAGCCGCATCTTCGTCTGGCCGTAATCATCCATATCGGCGTGAAAATCCAGGTGGTCCTGGGTCAGGTTGGTGAAGGCCACAACCTTGAAGACCACGCCTTCGGTGCGCCCCAGGGCGATCCCGTGGGACGAGGTCTCCATGACCAGGTGCGTCGCCCCCAGCTCGGCCATGCGCCTGGCCATGGACTGGATCACCGGCGCCTCGGGGGTGGTGTGGGCCGCGTCCCAGGTGTGGTCCTCGAACCGGTATTCGACCGTCCCCATGACCCCGGGGCGGGCGCCGGCCGCCGCCAGCGCCGCCTCGACCATGTAGGTGACGGTGGTCTTCCCGTTGGTGCCCGTGATCCCCACGACCTCCAGATCGCAGGTGGGGTGCCCGAAAGCAGCCGCGGACGCCGGCCCCAACGCGGCGCGGCTGTCTTCCACGAGGATCTGAGGGACGTCGTAATCTTGGATCTCCTCGACGAGGAGCGCCGCGGCCCCGCGCTCGAGGGCCTGGGGGATGAAGCGAGCTCCATCTTCGTTTTGGCCGCGCAGCACCGCGAAGAGATCTCTGGGGCTCACCCGGCGCGAGTCGTGGGCGGCGCCGCGGACCTCACAGCCCAAGTCGCCGCGGACGAGGCGCGCGCTCGGTAGAGATTTGAGAATATCAGCTAGGGTCGGCATCATCTTCCTCGGACACGTCATCGTGCTGTACGTCATCGAGATCGGAGGTCCCTTCGAGGGGACGGAAATTGACCTGTACGAAGGCGCCGGGCTCCACCGGCTCGAACGCGGCGGGCAGTTGGTCCAAAGCAAAGCCGGTCCCCCTGATCACGGGCCGAAGCCTCGCGAGGGACAGCGCGTCGAGCGCCTGCTTCATCGTCATGCCTTTGAGGTCCGGAGTCGGAATTTGCCCGGGCTCCATGGCCCGCGGCGCCCGGAGCGCCGCCTCTCCATCTGCCGGCTCCGAGGCCAAAGCCTCGGGGGCCGCCCGCTCGGGGGGCCGCCTTCGCACCACGTTCTTCCTGGACACGCCCAGGTAACGCAGGCTCTGATCGGCGATGCGCCGGAGCGCCGGTGCGGCGACCGTTCCGCCGTAGTGGTTGATGAGGGGCTCGTCGATGACCACCGAGATGGCGAGTCTGGGCCCGTCCGCGGGGACGAAACCGAAAAAAGACGCGACCCACTTGTCATCTTGATAGCCCGTTTTGCCCACCGATTTCTGCGCCGTGCCGGTCTTTCCCGCCACGAGGAAGCCGTCGAGGGCTCCCTGGAAGCCGGTGCCGCCTTCTTCGGTCACCGATGTCATGATGTCGCCTACGAGCCGAGCCGTGTAGCGGCTTATCACGCGGCGCTTTTTGGTGCTTGCGAAGGTGCGCAGGGTCTCCTTGTCCGGCCCTACGATGCGGCGGACCAGCATCGGCTTCATGAGCACGCCGCCGTTGGCCACCGCCGAGAGCGCCGCGGTCATCTGGATCCCCGTGACGCCCACTCCCTGACCGAAGGAGATGGTCGCCGCGTCGATGTCGTACCACTTCTTGTAGTGGTGCAAAACGCCGCGGGCCTCGAAGGGGAGGTCGACCCGGGTGGACTCCCCGAACCCGAAGCGCCGAAGGTAGTGATAGAGGCGCTTTTTCCCCATATCGATGGCAATCTTGGCAAAGCAGATGTTGCTCGAGCGCTTGAGGCACTGCGCCGGTGTGAGCCAGCCGTCCCGGTGGTCGTCGTGGATGGGCACCTTCTTTGTGTCGCCGATCTCCCAGCGGCCCCGCTCGCAAAAGATCAGATCGTCGGGCCGGACCGCCCCTGAGTTGAGGGCGGCGGCCAGGGTGAAAATCTTGAAGGTGGAGCCCGGCTCGAAGACATCGAGCACCGCGCGGTTTCGGCGGGTCTCGGGATCGCTTCGAGACAGCACGTTCGGGTTGTAGCTCGGCCAGTTGGCTAGGGCGAGCAGCTCACCGGTGTGCGGATCCATGATGACGACCTGCCCTGCCCGGGCATTGTAGGTCCGAACCGTGGCCGCCAGCTCCTGCTCCGCGATATACTGCAGTGTCTTGTCGATGGTCAGCTCCACCGTGTTGCCCACGACGCCCTCGGGGCCGAAGACGCTGTCGGCGAACACCACGTGGCCGCGGCCGTCCCGCAGTCCGGTCACCGCCTCACGGCGCCCCCTTAACTGATCATCGTAGTTGAGCTCGACCCCCTCGAGCCCCACCGCGTCGATCCCGGCGAACCCCAGCACGTGCGAGGCGAGCAACCGGTTTGGGTAGTAACGCTTGCTCTCCTTGAGGAGCCGGACCCCGGGGATCTCCAGCTGTGCGATACCGGCCGCCGCGTCCGGTGTGACACGCCGCTCCAGCCAGACGAAGTGCTTCTTCGAGGCGAGCCTTCGGGAGAGCTTCTTCTCATCGGTGCCCAGGTACCGAGCGAGGCGGGCCGCCGCGCCGGCGGGATCTTCAATCTGCCGCGCGTCCGCGTAGACCGAATCGACCTCCACCTCCACCGCGAGCTCCTCGCCGTGGCGATCGGTGATCATGCCCCGCCGCGCCGGTAAAGAGATGCGCCTTTCGTACTGCTCTTCGGCCAGGTCGAGCAGCTGCTCGCTGCGCTCGACGCCAAGATGCCAGGCCCCCTTGGCCACGGCCGCCATGCCGACGGTCATAGCGATCAAAAGCAGCCCGATTCTCAATCGGATCCACTTGCGTGATCCCTGACCGAGTAGAGACACCTCTAGTGAGCTCCTCCCGACGCCAGGACGGCCCGGCGCTTCTTGCCGATGGTGACGATGCGATCGTGCTTCGGCATCTCCATGTCCAGCTTCTCCCGGGCCATCGCTTCTATCTTCTCCGGGGCCTTGAGGGAGGCGAGCTCGAGCCTGAGCTCACGGCGCTCCACCAAGAGCCGCGCTCGCTCCGCCCTGGCCCGGCTCGTCTCGTAGCCCAAGCGAATGCCCTCGTAACGCACGCTCAGGTGCCACACGAAGGCCCCCACGGTGCAGGCCATGACGAGCAGAAATAGAATCAGGTAACCCGCGCTCGCGGTCTCGGAGATCGTCGATCGCCGCTTGGCGTTTCCCCGGCCGCCCGAAGACGGCCTGCGGGTGACAGCGCGCCGCAGCCGCGCCATGGCCAGGGCCGCCCGCGCCGCCTCAGAGGGTCGCTGCGGTCTCTTGCGCTTGTTGTTTGTCTTTACCACCATCAGCGAACTCTCCTCAGCGCCCGCGCCCTGGATGAGCGCGCCCGCGGGTTGGCGTCCCTCTCACGGACCCCCACCTTGACCGCCCGACGAGAGACCAGCTCACCGCGCGGTTCGGGGCAACGGCACACCGGCATCCCCGGCGGGCAGGTGCACGGCTCGGCCAGCTCCCGGAACCGGCGCTTGACCATCCGGTCCTCCAGCGAATGGAAGGAGATGATCACCACCCGCCCACCGATGGCCAAAGGCTCGGGCAGCAGGTCGAGGAGCTTTTCCAACTCGCCCAGCTCGTCGTTCACCGCGATCCGGATCGCCTGGAAGGTCCGCGTCACCGGATCGCTGCCGCCCGCCTTGGCTCGGCCCACCACCTTGCGCACTGCCACCGCCAGATCCTGCGTCGTCGACAGCCGACCTTCGGCCTCCATCGCCTTGATCGAGCGAGCCACGCGCCGGGAGAGGCGCTCCTCGCCGAAGCGGTAGATGAGATCCGCCAGATCGTCTTCGGACACGCGCGACAGAAGCGTCGCCGCGGTCTCCTCTTGGGTGGTGTCCATCCTCATGTCGAGGGGGCCTTGGCGCATGAATGAAAATCCGCGCCGGGCCGCGTCCAGTTGGTGAGACGACACCCCGAGATCCACGAGCAGCCCGTCCAGCTGCGTCACCCCGGCTTGGGCCACCAGGGTCTCCAGCTCGGAGAAGCTCCCGTGAAGGATGGTCACCCGATCCCCGAACCGCTCGAGGCGTTTCTTGGCCGCCTCGAGGGCCTCGGGATCTCGATCGATGCCCACCAGGCGGCCGTCGGGGGATGAGAGCTCGAGGACCCTCTCGGCGTGACCTCCTCCGCCTACGGTGGCATCGCAATAGACTCCCCCAGGTTTTGGGGAGATGAGCTCGATGACCGGCTCGAGCAGAACCGGCTGATGTTCGAAAGTTGCGTCCATGACAGACCTCTATAGGCCGAGCTCCGCCAGCGACTTGGCGAGGCCCGCGGCGTCTTTTTGCGCCTGGGAGAACGCCTCGTTCCAACGGGAGCCGTCCCAGATCTCGATGTGGCCGACCATTCCAGACCACACGACGGTCTTTTCGATGTCGGCGAAGCCCCGCAGCACCGGCGGGATCAGGATGCGGCCGTGGCTGTCCACGGGGCACTCCACCGCGCTCGAGACGTAGAGCCGTTTGATCGCGACGACGTTGGGGTCGAAAGCCGGCAGGGTGGCGAGTTTTTTCTCGAACTCGCACCATCCGCTATATGGATAAGCCACGAGACACGGTTCGAGGGAGGTGGTGACGACCAACCGATTGTCCCCACTCGTCGTGAGGATCTCGCGAAATCGGGCGGGCAGGCTCGTCCGTCCCTTCGCGTCCATCGTTGTATCAAATCGGCCTCTAAACATATCTCGTCCGTGTTTCCCACTTCTTCCCACTGAGTGATCAGTTCTTAATACTCACAGGAGAATCTGCAAGTCAACTTTTGAAATATCTTCACGTTGTTAAGACCACCGGGAGCCTTAAAGCGCCGATCGCGAACGCTGGGACGAATTCTCATAACACTCTTTAAATACGAACAGTTAAAGAATTGTGGGACGAAGTGTGATGGACAGCCTCGGTTGTCCGACCAACCCTGTGTGGTAAGCTAATTTTTTTCGGGAGGATCGAAATATCATGACTGATTCATTGATGCCCTCGGCGCGATCCGGGGGGAATAAGGGCGTTATCTTGTTGCTGGTGGGCGGCTTCGTCTTGCTGGGGATCACCGGCGTGGTCTTTTTCTTGAAGCAAACCGGCGCGGACGCGCCCGCGCCTCCACCCGCGTCCATCGAGCCCGCGCTGGCCGTCCCCGAGCCTCTCATCAAGCAGGTGGAAGAAAAACCGCTGGCGCTCATGCCGCCTGACTCCGAGCCCGAAGAAGACACGGGGGAGGAGGAAAAGCCCGGCCGCAAGGCTCCCGAACGCATGGGCACCATCGATCCCAAAGAGGTCAAGACCTTCATGAACGCGCACTTCAGCGAGGTCAAAGCCTGCTACGAGCGCCGTCTCAAGACCAACTCCATGCTCGAAGGCAAACTGGACCTCAACATCTCGGTCTCTTCCTCGGGCAAGGTCAAGGCGGTCACGGTCAACCAGAACACCGTCAGGGACCGCGATATGCTCGCCTGCGTGCGCCGAACCATCTTCGGGTGGCGATTTCCCAAACCCAAAGGGGGCCATGTCGTCATCGCCAAGACCTTCAACTTCAAGAAAAAGGTCTAAACCGGCCCACCCCCGCTTGAGGAGCCGCGCGGCGCCTCGCGCCTTTCCGCAAAGGTCTTGCTCTCTACCGAAGAGGACGGTATTTTGCCCGCCGGCGAACTCCGCTTAGGGAAAGCCGAACTTTTAGGGAATATCGGGAGTTTTTGAATATGGAAAGACGTGCACTGGGCATCTGTCTCGGCGCTTCCACCATCAAGGTCGTGGAGCTCCACAAAACCCCGCGGGGCGTCGCGGTCTCGGACCAAAAGCTCGTTCGTCACGACGGAAATCCGCGGGCCGCGTTTGAGCATATCGTCGGGCAGCTCGACCTGTCCCGCTGCGATTTCGCCGCGATCACAGGCCGCAAGCTGCGCACCTTGGTGCGGGCGCACGCGATCACCGAGCCCGAGGCGGCGGAGCATGCGCTGGCTTTTTTGCGACAAGAGAGCCGGCTCGAAGAGCCTCCTCGAGCGATCGCCAGCCTGGGCGCGGAGAACTTCGTGGTCTTCCTGCTGGGCAAAAGCGGCCACATCGAGTCGGTGGAGACGGGGAACAAGTGTGCCTCGGGCACCGGAGAGTTCTTTTTGCAACAGATCGGCCGCATGGACATCGACGTGGAGCAGGCGGTGGCGCTGGCCAGGGGCTCGGATATCTACAAAGTCTCCGGTCGGTGCACGGTCTTTTGCAAGAGCGACTGCACCCACGCCCTCAACAAAGGCGTGCCCATCGGCCGGGTGACCTCCGGCCTGTGCCAGATGATGGCCGACAAAGTCACCGATCTGCTCGGGCGATCCAAAACGGACAAGGTCTTCGCGGTGGGCGGCGTCACGAAGAACGCCGTCATCCTCGACAAGCTCAACGAGCAGATAGCCGGGCTCTGTGTCCCCGAGCACGCCGAGGTGTTCGAAGCCCTGGGCGCCGCCTACCACGCGCTGAAAAAAGAGATCCCGTGCACCCTCGACCCAGACGATCTCTACGATGACGGACACGTCTCATTCGATTTTCTGCCGCCCATCCCCGAGGCCGAGCCGCTGGTCCGCTTCGAGAGCCGCCCACAAGGGAAAGCGAAAAGCGGCGACGAGTGCGTGCTGGGGCTCGACGTGGGCTCCACCACCACCAAGGCCAGCGTCCTGCGGATGTCCGACAGGGCCGTCCTCGCCTCGGTTTACCTGCGCACCGGCGGCAACCCGGTGCGGGCATCCAGGCAGTGCTACCGGGCCCTGGCCGACGAGCTCGAGGTCCCCATCCGCATCGTGGGCCTCGGCACCACCGGCTCGGGGCGCCAGATCGCAGGACTCCACGCCCAAACGGAGGCCATCATCAACGAGATCGTCGCCCACGCCACCGGAGCGGCGTTTTTTGATCCCGAGGTGGATACCATCTTCGAGATCGGCGGTCAGGACGCCAAGTACACCCACCTGACCGGCGGCGTGCCCTCCGACTATGCCATGAACGAAGCGTGCTCCGCGGGGACGGGCTCCTTCCTCGAGGAGTCGGCCAAGGAGTCGATGGGAGTGGACTTCACCGAGATCGCCGCGGTGGCGCTTCGCGGCACGCGGCCACCCAACTTCAACGATCAGTGCGCGGCGTTCATCAGCTCGGACATCAAAACAGCAGTCCACGAAGGAATCGGCAAAGACGACATCGTTGCCGGCCTCGTCTACTCCATCTGCCAAAACTACGTCAACCGGGTCAAAGGCGCTCGGGCCGTGGGAACCAAGGTCTTCATGCAGGGGGGAGTCTGCTACAACGGCGCGGTGCCGCTGGCCATGGCCAACCTCCTGGGCAAGGAGATCATCGTCCCGCCGGATCCGGGCCTCGTCGGAGCCTTCGGCGTCGCCCTCGAGGTGGCCGATCGCATCGAGCGCGGCGTGATCGAGCGGAGCCAGTTCGATTTGACAGAGCTCGCAGGCCGGGAGATCGAGCACGGCCGCAGCTTTATCTGCCGGGGCGGCAAGGAGAGATGCGATCTGGCCTGCGAGATCCGCGTCATGAAGCTGGGAGGCGTCAAGTACCCCTTCGGCGGCGCGTGCAACAAGTGGTACAACCAGGTTCACAACATCGAGGTGGATCCCATCGCCTTCGACCACGTGCGCAGGCGCCAAGAACTCGTCTTCGATACCCACGCGGCAAAGGCCGCGGCACTGCCCACAGGCTCCAAGCGCCCCCTTCGGATCGGCATCAACCGCACCTTCTTGGTCAACCGGTTCTATCCGCTCTATTCGACGTTCTTCCAGGCGCTCGGCTGCGAGGTGGTGCTCTCGGACGAGGTCTGCCGCGAGGGCATCGCGCGGACCGGCACCGAGTTTTGTTTTCCGGCCCAGATAGCCCACGGCGCGTTCGAGAACCTTCTGCGCAAGGGCGTCGACTTCGTCTTCTTGCCTAAGATATTCAGCCTCCCGGTAGACGGGGGCACCACGGACCGCAAGTGGCAGGCCACGTGCATCTTGCTCATGAGTGAAGCGTACTGGCTCAAGGCCGCCTTTGGCGGGGATCCGCGGATGCCCGAGCTCCTCGAGCCCCAGCTCGACCTCAACGAGGGGTTCGAGCCCAAGAGCGCCATCTTCGCCGATATCGCGGTGCGGCTGGGCAAAACCCGCTCCAAAGGGCTGGAGGCTTTTTCGAGAGCCCTGCGCGCGCAAGATGCCTACCAAGACGATCTCAAAGCCGTGGGACGCCGCGCCCTCCAAAAACTCGAGGCAGACCAAGACGCCATCGCGGTGGTCCTTTTCGGCCGCCCCTACAACGCGTTTGCGCGGGAGGCCAACCTGGCCATCCCGGCCAAGCTCGCGTCCCGCGGCGTGGTGGTGATCCCTTGGGACAGCCTGCCCTACGAGCAGCTCCCCATCGATCCCAACATCAACTGGGCGGTGGGGCAGGACATCCTCCGGGCGGCCAAGCTGGTCAAGCAGCACCCCCGACTCTTCGGGACCTTTGTGACCAACTTCAGCTGCGGCCCGGACTCGTTCCTCGTGGGGTACTTCCGCGACATCATGAAGACCAAGCCCTCTTTGACCCTGGAGCTCGACAGCCACTCCGCGGACGCCGGGATCAACACCCGAATAGAGGCCTTCCTCGACGTGGTTCAAAAATACCGCCAGGTGCGGCCCATAGACCCCGCGGAAGACGACTTTCAGCGGGCCCGGGTCGATATCATCGACAAAAAACCGATGTTCATCACCTCGGACGGCCACCGGGTCTCCTTGGAGCACCCAAAGGCCCACGTGATCTTTCCGTCCATGGGCCCCTTGGGCACCGACATCTTCGCGGCGGCGTTTCGCGGCCTGGGCATGCACGCGTCCGGCCTGCCGATCCCCGACTTCGAGTCCTTGAAAGCGGGGCGGGGCAACACCTCCTGCAAGGAGTGCCTGCCCATGCAGCTCGTCACCGGCGGGCTGCTTCGCTACCTCGAGCAGCGCCAAAACGACGACGAGTACCTGGTCTACTTTATGCCGACCTCAGCGGGCGGATGCCGGCTCACCCAGTACAGCGTCTATCTCAACAAGCTCATCGAAAAAAAGAAGCTGCGCAACGTGGCGCTTTTATCCTTGACCAACACCAACGGCTACGGAGGGCTCCAGACGCGGGATATCCTCAACGTCCTCAAGGGCGTCATCATCTCAGACGCCATGGAGGACGTGCGGGCGGCTCTGCGGGTGCTCGCGGTGGACAAAGCCCAGGCCGAGGAGGTGTTCGCCGCCGGGTGGCAGCGCATCCTCGACTGTTTCGAGAAGCGCAGGGCGCGGCAGATCTTCGACCTCGTCGAGAGCGTGTCGGCAACTCTGGCCAAGATCCCGCTGCGCTACCCGCTTACCCGGGCTCGCAAGGTGGCGCTCTCTGGAGAGATGTACGTCCGCCGGGACTACTTCTCCTGCCAGGATCTCGTGGAGCGGCTCGCCCAGCGCGATATCATCGCTCTTAGGGCCCCGGTTTACGAGTACCTCGCCTACTCCGACTACAACGTCGAGCAGAATCTGTGGGAGAACAAAGTCGACAAACTCTCCCTCGGCCAAAAGACCGAGCAGAAGGTCAAGACGGTGTTTCAGCGCCTCTATGAGAGAGCCATCAAAAAGAGCCTGTCGCGCTCGGGGCTCCTCACCTTCGAGATGCTCGACATCCCCCAGATCGTCCGGTACGGCGAACGCTTCTTCGACAAGCGCTTCACCGGTGAGTCGATCGTCATCGTCGGGGCGTTTTTCAAAGAGATGCTCCACTCGGTGCACGGCCTCATCTCCATCGGCCCGTTCGCCTGCATGCCCACCCGGGTGGTCGAGTCGGTGCTGGGCGCCGACTCCTCCATGGCCACGAAGAGGAGCCTGGATCGCGCCATCAACGGGCAGCGATACGAAAGCCCGCAGCACCAAGGGATCAGCAGCCTGCCGTTCTTCTCCATCGAATCGGACGGCAATCCCTTCCCCCAGATCGTGGACGCGCGGCTCGAGGTCTTCTGCCTCCAAGTCGAGCGCCTCCACGAAAAGGTGGTGGGGCGCCTGCCCAACTGAGCGGTTTTTTTCCAATATCGGCGCTCCTTTACACCAATGCTGACATTGCCGTTTTATTTCCAGCAGTTCCATTCTCTTTTTATTTGATCTGAAGGTGGTGAAATGTTAATTCACCAGTTCTTAGTCGTTCGTCGTACTTGATCGCGAAACGACACTACTTAAAGTAGATGGAAATTTGGAGGATCTAAAATGCAGTTCTCGGTCACGGCGACCCCCTCGGTCCGAGTTATCGCTCCGACTTATGTCGCGGAAAAACAAACAAGCAAACCGTCAGGCGCGGCGCGGCGCGAGGTGATGACCGCCCCCGGCGCGGCGTCGGCGGCACACAATCCGAATCGGACGGCTCGCGCCTCGAAGCCGCCGGTCGCGCTCGAAGTTCCCCTGACGCTCGAAGGAGAGTCGAACCTCTACCGCGGATTCGAGACCCGGGGCATCTTCGTAGCGACCTGGCAGCTGCTGGGCACGGGGACGGAGGTCGATATCACCTTTTCGTCAGACGATGGCTCCGTGGGGCGAGCGGGCGGTGTCGTGCGCTGGGTCCGGGAATACCACCCCGGCTTTCCCGACACCACCCCCGGCATGGCGGTGGAGCTCGTCGACCTGCCCAAACACACCCACGCGGTCTTCGAGCGTTTTGCAGCGCGCCGAGACCCGCTGTTTTACGAGTAGCCGGCTAGCGCCCCGCCTCTTTTCACGCGCGTCTTCCCTCTTCGACACCATGGTTTGCAGCTTAGGGCCTGGGGCGTTAAAGTCGCCTTGGACTTTTAACAAAAAAAAGTGACGAAACATGTGGCGCAATTCCAAACCGTTCTTGTCCTCATTTTTCTTCGCGGCCGTCGTCTCGACGCTCCTCAGTCAGGCCTCGGCCCAGACCACCCGCAGCCCAAAGCGCTACGAGCAGCTCGAGCTGTTTGCCAAGGTGCTCAGCCGCGTCGAGCTCTTACACGTCGAGCCGGTGGACAAGGAGCTCGTCGAGGAGGCCATCCGCGGCATGCTCCGGTCCCTGGACCCCCACTCGGCGCTTTTGGATCCCCAGAGCTACCGTCTTCTTGGGCAGGACATCGAGGGGCGCTTCGGCGGCGTCGGTGTGGAGGTGGGAATCCGCGATGAGGTGCTCACGGTGATCGCGCCCATGCCCGGGACTCCGGCCGAACGGGCGGGCATCCAGACGGGCGACATCATCGTCGGGATCGAGGGAAAATCCACCGAGAACATGACCATCGACGAGGCGGTGCGCATCATGCGGGGCCCTGAAGGCACCTCGGTGCGCGTGCTCATTTTTCGCCCCGAACAAAAAAAGACCTTGGAGCTCTCGCTCGAGCGTGAGGTCATCAAGGTGGCCAGCGTCCAAGCAAAGAAGCTCTTCGACGGCTTCGTCCACGTCGAGGTGCGCTCGTTCCAGCGTGGCACCACCGCGCAGATGCGCGCCGCGCTCACGGGCGCCATGCCCGCGGACGAGCTAGAAGGCGTGCTCCTCGACCTGCGGGGCAATCCAGGGGGGCCTCTCGAAGAGGCGGTCTCCCTCAGCGACCTCTTCCTGCAGGGGGGACGCATCGTGGAGACCAGGGGCCGAGGCGGGAGGGTGCTCGAAGCCTTTGACGCGGATTCCGGCTCCTTTCTCGAACAGATTCCCGTGGTGGTGATGATCGACGGGGCCAGCGCCTCGGCCGCCGAGATCGTCGCCGGCGCTTTGCAGGATCAGGGCCGCGCGCTGGTGGTGGGGATGCGCTCGTTCGGCAAGGGTTCGGTGCAGAGCATCTTCGATTTGCCCCACGGATACGGCATGAAACTCACGGTCGCGCGCTACTACACCCCTGCCGGGCGCTCCATCCAGGCGGCGGGCATCGACCCCGACGTGGTCGTCGAGTCCCGTCAGGCCCCCGAGCCCGACGAAAAGACGCGCATCTTCAAAGAGATGAGAGGCGAGGCCGATCTGCCCGGTCACCTGCAGGCAGAGCCGCAAAGAGAATCCGAAGGCGACCTGTTTGCCATCGAGGATTACCAGCTGCGGATCGCCGCCCAGATTCTGCGGGGACTGGCCCGCCGCGCCCAGGCGAGCGAAGTGTTTGACAACGACTGACAAGAAGGAGCCAGAGGCCCTCATGAAAGCACCCCGCGTCTTGATCATCGGTCTCGACTCGATGCCTCCATACCTGGCCTTCGACCTGCTGGCCGAGCGGATGCCGACCCTCACCCGTCTGCGGGGCGAGGGCGCCGCGGGGCCGCTTTGGTCCACCGATCCTCCCATCACCGTCCCCGCCTGGGTCACCATGGTCACGGGCAGAGACCCAGGCGAGCTCGGCATCTACGGCTTTAGAAATCGGGAAAGAGGCTCGTACAAAATGCGCCTCGTGGGATCGCACCTCCTCGAGGAGCCGCGCATCTGGGAGCTCGCCTCGGCCGCCGGTCTGGCCTCGGTGGTGGTGGGCGTCCCCCTGACGTACCCGCCCAGAGGCGGGCCGAAAGATGCCGTGGTCAGCGGGTTTCTGACTCCGGATTCAGCCAGCCCTTGGGTGTCTCCACAAAACCTGCGCGCCCCCCTCGAGGGCGCCCTCGGCCCTTACATCGTGGACGTGGAAGGCTACCGCGGAGGCGATCGCCCGCGGCTCCTGCGCGGGGCCGAGGCCATGACCGCTCAACACTTCGGCATCTTCCGCGAGCTCGTCGCAAAAACGCAGCCCGACTTCGCCATGCTCGTCGATCTATCACCGGATCGGCTCCACCACGGCCTGCTCGACGCCATCGATCCGGCCCACCCCCTCCACCGACCCGGCGACCCCTTGGTCGACTCCTGCGGCGCCTACTACCAAAAGCTCGACCACGAGATCGCGCGGACCCTGGAGCTCGCCGGCCCAGGCACCCTCGTCCTCATCGTCTCCGACCACGGCGTCCAGCCCCTGCGCGGAGCCATCGCCATCAACGAGTGGCTCATCGCCGAGGGTTTCTTGACTCTTCGCCAGGAGCCGCAGACCCCCATGCCGCTTTCTCGGGCCGACGTGGATTGGTCCAAGACCCGCGCGTGGGGCGAAGGCGGCCACCACGGGCGCGTCTGTCTGAACCTCGAAGGTCGCGAACCCCAGGGGATCGTCCCCAAAGCGCACGCCGCCGCGCTCAAAGACCAGCTCCGCCGGGGCATCGAGCAGATGAAGGGCCCGGGCGGCCGGGAGATGAACAACCGGGTCATCGCGCCGGAGGATCGGTACAAGGCCGTCCGGGGCCTGCCGCCCGACCTCATCGTCTACTTCGACGATCTGGCCCTGCGGTGCCTCGCCAAGGTGGGGGGTGGGAGGATCTTCGAGCCGGCGAACGACACCGGGCACGATGCGGCCAACCACCACCGGGAGGGGATGGTGTTCGCCGGCCGCGCCCTAG
>JAABTR010000235.1 GCA_011389755.1 Deltaproteobacteria bacterium
AGACGGTGGAAGACATTCGGATCGCCCGCCCCGAAGACTACGATGGCGACGGAAACACCGACGAGCCGCTCAAGGACGAAATCGACGCTCTTCGAGGTCTTTTGCTCGACACGATTTACGCGTACGCTGACGGACTGGGAAATCCCATCGTGTATGATCCCGAGGCTTATCCTTATTGGTTCAAAGATGATAACCAAAACGGCGCCCACGACGAAGGCGAGGAGAGCTACGGCGGCAATCCCGACCAGGGCCAGGAGAATCACTGGGACGGTCCGCTCATGAAAGCGGTGTTCAACTACCAGCTCGCCGCAACCGAGCCCGGCGCCTGGGCCCACAACACCGACTACATCGCCCAGCTGCTCTACGACTCCATCGAAGATCTCGGCGGCACCCTCACCGGCCTGGAGCGTCCGACTCCGTAACTTTAGTCTTCGTCTTTTTCAGGGTCTTCTGTGTAGGCGGGCATCACCGCGGATGTCTCACCGTCGAAGTCGAAGGCGAGCTCTCCACTTGTGTCGCGCTCTTCGGTCTCGGACGTGTCGACAAAGAGGTCCGGCTCGTCGAGCTGCTCCACCATTCGGATGTACATCGCTGCGGTCTTGTTTTCGGGGTCGATATCCAGGACTTCCCGCCACGCTTTTTTGGCCGATTCTTTGTCGCCGCCCTTGAAATGAGCCACCCCCAGGGCAACTCGGGCGGGCACGTAGCTGGGCCGAAGGCTCTTCGCGAGCTCCAGCTCCCGGCACGCCCCCTCGATGTCACCTGCGTCTTTGAGGAGCTGCCCCAGACGGGTGCGGATGTCGACAAAATCGGGCGCCAGGACCAGCGCCTCCCGGTACTGATCGATGGCCTTGTCGTACATCTGCAGCTCGGCGTAGGCCCTGCCGAGATCGGCGTGCATATTGGCCAGCTTGCCTCTGGCAAAAGGCTCGATCTCGGCGCGCTTATCCATGGTCCGACCGGTGATCTGTCCGTAGATGGAGCGGGCCTCTCCATAGAGCCCCTGCTCGTTATACGCCACCGCGAGGTTGAGCGCGGCCTCGGTGTAGTTCGGGTTGATGTCCAGGGCCCGCTCGAAATATCCTTGGGCGCCAAAGACATCACCGCGATCGTGGTGGATGACGCCGAGCATGTTCATGACATCGGCAAACCGCTGCTCCACGCGAGCGACCTCTTGCAAAAGGGGTTCGGCCTTGTCGAACTCCTGGTTTTCGTAGTGCTCCCGGCCCTTT
Source organism: Deltaproteobacteria bacterium (assembly GCA_011389755.1). Classification (GTDB taxonomy): domain Bacteria; phylum Myxococcota_A; class Polyangia; order JAAYKL01; family JAAYKL01; genus JAABTR01. The sequence continues at coordinate 1,233 of JAABTR010000235.1, forward strand.
TCAAGTCGTCTGAGGGTTTCTTTATCCATTGCTGCCTCGCCTTGAATCTCCCTGCTCGCCCTCGAGATGACGCACGTAATCTCCAGCCCGACGGCTCTGATAATGCTCGGGGTAGAGCGCTCGGATCTCCTCGAACACCTTGACGGCCTTGTCTTTTTGGCCCATCTCGAGAAACGTGATGGCTTGAAGGAACATCGCGTCAGGGACGAGACCGGACTCCGGAAAGTCCTTCTGCACCCCTTCGAGCCGCACGGCCGCGGCGCGGCGATCCCCTCGGCTCAAGTAGAACTCGGCCACATAGATCTCGTGCCTCACCAGAGCCCTCACGGCCTTTTTGAGCAGCTCGGTGGCCGGCTCCACGTACTCGCTGTTTGGATAACGTTTAATGAACGCGTCCAGGCTCGCGCGGGCGTCCCGGGTCGCCGCCTGGTCTCGCTCGTGGGGCGGCGGAGTGATGAAGTAGTCGCCCGGGATCATCTCGTAGTACGAAACGCCACGTTTATAGGCCGCATATGGAGCGTCTTCGTGGGTGGGATGCGCCTTGACGAACTGCTGGTAAGAGACGGCCGCCGTCGCATGACTGCCCTGGATGAACTGGCAATCGGCCAGGCGCAGCTCGGCGAGAACCGCATACCGGCTGTAGGGAAACTTGCGTCTGACCTGCCCGAAGATCTTCTCGGCGGAGACGCAGTCCTCATCCTCGAACTCGTCCATGCCCTCTTGAAACTGCAGCTCGGCGCTGCGCGCGTAGTCGAGCATGCCGTCTTTTTGCGTGCCGGCACACCCCGACATGGCCACAGAAGCCATCCCCCATGTCAGGGCCGCGATCGCAATCGCTTCTTGAAAATGATTTCTGATCTTCAAAAGAGTACCTTTTTAAAAATAAAACTTCGAATACATCATGCTACCAATCTTCGAAACAACCCGCCATGACTTTCCTACACCCTTTCGTCCGCAGTCGCCACCTTCGAGAAGAAACGGCCCTCATGAGACGCCTGCAAAAGAGCCTTGACGCTCGCGCAGCGCAGCGGTTAGAGAAACAAAGGCATGGGCCTTTCAACACGATACTATTGCATCCTGTCGGCAGCGTGCGCGCTTTGCTGCTGCGCCCATCCCGAAACCGAAGAGCCCCAAAAAGACTTCTCGCCCGCGGACTCGGGTTCAACGTTGGGCTCGGATATTTTTGTCCTCGGATCGGATGTAAATGACGTCGACACGGACGTGGAACAAGAGCCCGGCTCGAGAGACGAAGGGGTCGGCCGCCCCCCGGCCCGTCCCTTTGCCTTCCCCGAGGTCCCGGCACCCGAATTCGTGCTTCCCCAAAAAGGACAGATGGTGTCCATCCCCGAAGGGGTCGTCGCGGCGGGCAGCGCGCCTTACGACCGGGCACGCACCGACTACGCCGAGAGCGATCTCATCCCTTACGAAATGACCGCTTTCGAGGTAGACGCGCTGCCGTATCCCAACGATCCGCAGCGTCCCTTTTTAACCGGTGTGACCCGCGGCGAAGCGCAAAGCCTGTGCCGTGAGCAGGGCAAACGTCTGTGCACGGAGCTCGAGTGGGAGCGTGCTTGCAAATCGGACGACAACCGGCGCTATCCCCACGGGAATCGCTATGTTCTCGAGGCCTATCCCGAGGATGAGCCTCTAAAACCCGCCTCGCCTTTCGGGGTCCTGGCAATGGGGCGCCTGCGCGAATGGACGGCCAGCCCATGGGGCTCGGAGCCCGACCAGGTGGAAAGGGCGGCGGTTCGGGGATGGGCAGACGGCCTGGGGCTGTCTCCTGCTCGCGGCCGCAGGTGCGCCCAGCGGTGGCCCGCCCTGCCTTCGCTCACCGAAGGGACCCTCGGATTTCGTTGCTGCCGAGGTCCCAAAAACCCGGCGACCTGCCAGATCGAGCGGCCACGCCCCCCTTTTAGCGTCTACAAGAGGTTGAGACCGAAGGAGTTCGCGGCTATCGTCCGCTCCATCGCCGAGCTCGAGGCGGTCCACGACAATCCCCACATGTTCTCGGACGGCGACATTCGAACGGTGCTCGCGCGCCGTGAAAACGACCGGGAAGAGCTGGCAAAACAGGGCATCCATTTCCTGTGGAAGCCCATGCGCTGGATCCCCCGCCAAGGCATGGAGCTCCTCGTGGCTGTGGGGCGCTCGAATAGACACGCCTTCATCATCGCCTTGCACGAGACGAAGAACAACGCCGAATACGCACATGCCTCGAGCCTCATCCTGTTTGAAGAGCCGATCCCCCTAGCGCTCGCCTACCTCGAAGGGCATCGGGACGAATTGTATTGGGCTCCGTGCTGGGGATGTCGGGACGGCGGCAAGATAACCTTTGACGATGAGACAAACACAGTCATCATCACCCACAAGTGGTGAGATTGTTCGTTACATGAGCTTTGAGCGAAGCCTAACTCAAGCCGATTGCTGAAGATCCGTCAGCCGGCGATCGAGCTCCTCTAGCCGAGTTCGCAAATTGCGCACGGTCCTGCGCCTGCGGTGCTCGATCTCACAGCGAAGCAGATCCTCAGCGGATGCGGTGTCGTCGTCGCCCTCAGCGAGTCGTTCTTGGATATTGGATATTACTCTTTGCAGCCACATGGACATGTCACCTCTCGCTTTCCGTTTCTAACCGGAAGCAAATCCGATGCCAATACCACGTCGCCATGTTTTTCCTATGTATTTTCTATATCTTATTGATATTTTTTCTACGAAACGCGGGCGAACCACCGCGAAACAATCCACCCAGATATACCATCCCACTTTCGTCTACACCGCGTCCTGTAGATGCATATTTTACTGTTCTTACTTATAGTTATCCGTACTGCCACCTTTTTTTCGCCCCTGCGTAAATAGTTCTTCACCGCGTGTCTGTCGGCTCATTTTCTTTTTTACTTACCGCATATCCTCCATGGACAGATCGTTTGCGCCGAATGAACGTCGATGTCATCATGGACGCAAAAGGAGGATGGATCATGACCCGCAAGTTGACTGTCTTGCTGTTAGGGCTGCTTTGTTTTGCCTGCGGCGCCGGGCACAGACCAACCCCCACCGTCCGCGCGGTCACCAGCAAAAACGTGGCCGTGTGGGTCACCTCCGGCCAGCGGGATCTGCCGATCTTCTTCCACGAAGGGCAGCATTTTCTCTTGGGCCGCAAAGGCGATCCCTACCGCATCTGGATGACGAATCAAACGGACACACGACTCGAAGCCGTCGTCTCGGTGGACGGCACTGATGTCATCTCCGGACAGCCGGCCGACTTCCGCGCGCACCGCGGATACGTCATGGGTCCCAAAGAGACCATATCGATCGACGGATTTCGAACCAGCCTCGAGTCCGAGGCTCAGTTCTACTTTTCGAGTCCAGAAAAATCCTACGCTTCTCAGATGGGTCAAGGACGCAACACCGGTGTCATCGGCGTCGCGATCTTCGCACAGGCGCCCCGCCCCGACACCATCTCCCATCCGGACGAATTCGCCGGGCCTCGACCCTCGTCGGCCGCGCGCGCCGATTCCGAGCTGGGGACGGGCTACGGACAAGAGGTCGACTCTCCGGCCCGCGTCGTACCTTTTGTCAGGCAGCGCCCCGACGCACCCGACGAGATCGCGGTCTTGTACTACGACAGCGAGGACGGGCTCAAAGACCGCGGCGTGGTAGTCTCCGACGCGCCCATCTCCGGGGTCGATCAGCCCGATCCGTTCCCAGGGAGCGCCGGCCCCTTTGCGCCGCCACCTCCGCGTCAGGTGCCCACCCAAGATTGAGCCCTCCAAAAGTCGCCGCGTATACTCTTTGGGGATATAATTTAATAACTTGTACAAAACCAACCGCCTCAAGGAGAACCACCCCGTGTCCGATACCTTATTGCCTGAGAATCCCGCGCTGCTCCCCCCTGAAGAACCAGCTGAAATTATTTACGATGGACGCAAACTCGAAATTATGCGCGGCACCACTATCGCCGAGCTGATGCGCCAATACCCAAGCTCCAAGGATGAAGGCGCCTTCGCCGCCTTGATGAACAACCGGCTCGTGTCTCTCAGAGCCCCCATCGTGCGCTCAGGGCGCGTCGAACCCATCAACTACGCCAGCAGGCACGGGGCCCGCATCTATCGGCGCCATCTGACTCTGATGCTGTACGAGGCCTTCTATTCGTTGCATCCAAACGCCCGCATACGGGTTGGGCAGGCCATCTCGGAGGGTTACTATTTCGAGGTAACCGGAACCGAGGTCAACGCGGTCTTCATCGCCGAAATCAAGGCGGCACTCGGGGCCCTCGCGGCCGAGAAGCGCCCCTTCACCTTCAGGAGGGTTCCGGTAGAGGAAGCCCGGAGGCTGTTCGTCTACGAAAAATCGGATTTCAAAAAGAAGGTGCTCGATCACTGGCCGAACGCCTATGTGAGCATTATGAGCATCGGCAGCTTCGTGGACTTCGCCCTTGGGCCGGTGGCGCCCCACACCGGCTATTTCAAAGAGTTCGACCTTTTCAAACAAGGCGACGACATGATCCTGCAGTTCCCCAACCCTCGGATCCCCCAGCTGCACCGCAACGACGGCCCACAGCCCAAGCTCTACGCCACGCTCAAGGACTCCAGACGCTGGAGCCAGAGGCTCGGCGTCGGCCATGTGGGCGATCTGAACGCGGCTTGCATCGACGGGAGCATCCGCCGCGTCTTGCAGATCGCCGAGGGCAGGCACGAAAAGCTCATCTCTGAGATATCCGACCAGATCCGCGACAGCAAAAGGCGCCTCGTGCTCATCGCGGGGCCTTCCGCGGCCGGGAAGACCACCTTTACCAAAAGGCTCTCCATCCAGCTCATGGTCAACGGGCTGCGCCCGGTTTCCATCTCCTTGGACAACTACTACGTAAATCGCACCGAGACCCCACTCGACGCGACCGGGAAATACGATTTCGAGGCCCTCGAAGCCATCGACCTAGGGCTCTTCAACGCCCATCTGCGCAGGATCCTCGACGGAGCGTCGCTGCTGACACCGCGCTACGACTTCAACGCCGGTCGACGGTCGCCCAAAAAAAAATGGATCCCCATCGAGCTGGGCGACGACGGGATCCTCATCATCGAGGGCATCCACGGCCTCAATGACGCCCTCACGCCGGCCATCCCGCCCAGTGAAAAGTTCCGCATTTATGTCAACGCGCTGAATCCTCTGGCCATCGACGAGCACAACCGGCTCCACACCTCCGACACCCGGCTCATCCGCCGCATGGTCCGAGACAGACACTACCGAGGCTACTCGGCCGCCGAGACCATAAGCAGCTGGCACTCGGTTCGCAGAGGCGAGCGCAAGCATATCTTCCCCTTTCAAGAATCATCCGACGTGATTTTCGACTCGTCGCTCATCTACGAGTTTTCGGTGGTAAAGATATTCGCGGAGCGCTACCTACTCGAAGTGGAGCACACCCACCCGTCGTTTGCCGAGGCCTACCGGCTTCGAAAATTCATGTCCATGTTCGTGCCGATGCTCCCCGGCGACATCCCCCAGACCTCGCTCATCCGCGAGTTCATCGGAGGTTCGGGCTTCTCCTATTGAGGCGAAGCGAACCCTCGCAGGACCCGGATGTACCCCTCGCGCTTCTCCACCAGGGCCGTCAGGCGACCTGCTGGATCGAACGCGGCGATGGGGGAATCGGTGCTCAGATCGCTTTGGAGGCAGGGCGCCGCCACCGGTCGGCCACACCGCACATCCTCCGTCTGCACCGGGTCCAGATCCAAGCGCTCCATAAAGGCCACGGCCCTCTCGAGCCCGAAGACGCCGTCTTTGGCCTTTGGCGGCCCCGGCTCCGCGAGCTCATCGAATCCCAGCGCCGAGCTCACTTCGAAGCCGCAGCTTCGCGTTCGGCGCAGTCCGCGAAGGTGTGCTTTTGTTCCAAGAGCCTCACCCAGGTCGCGGGCGATCGATCGGATGTAGGTCCCCTTGCCGCAGGTCACCTCCAGCTCCACCGACGCCTCTTTAATCCCTAAAAGTCGTATCTCGTGCACTGTGACCCGCCGCGAATGCATCTCTACGCGCTCACCGCGGCGCGCCTTTTTGTAGATCGGCTCGCCTCCTCGCTTGAGGGCGCAATACACCGGCGGGACCTGATCGATATTCCCGACAAAGCTCTTCAAAACCGTCGAGAGCGCTCCTCTGTCCAGCCTTGGAACCTGTGCCACCGCGATGGTGTCTCCTTCTGAGTCATCCGTATCGGTCTGAGCGCCAAAGGCCACGTCGGCCAGGTACGTCTTCGAGCCTTCCATGAGGTAAGGCACCAGCTTGGTCCCCTGGCCGAGGCAGACAACCAGCAATCCCGAGGCGGCGGGGTCCAGTGTACCGGCGTGCCCGACCTTGCGCTGGCCGAAGCCGCGACGTACCCTTCGAACCACGTCAAAGCTCGACACCCCTTTGGGTTTATCGACGAGGATCACAGCGTCTGCGGCGGTGTTTTTCTTGTCCATGGCGTCGATTCAGACCGCGGGCGAGCTCGCTGGCCCCGGTCACGAAACGGGCAACCTGTCCTTGCCTTCGATCTCCCAGGCGTACCGTGCCAAAAGCTCTGCCGCCTCAATTTTCACTCGTGTCCTGGCCTCTTCCAAGCCCGTCTTCGCGTCGATGGTGCAGCCCGCCGCGTTGCGATGCCCACCTCCTCCGAACTTCCGTGCCAGCTCGGCCACGCTTACGCGCCCCTTGGAACGGAAGCTCACCTTGATCTCCCCATTTTGCTCCACGCGGAACAAGCCCGATATCTCCACCGTATCCACCGCGCGCCCCATGTTCACCATACCGTCGAGGTCGGCCCTGGTCGTCCCGGTGTCATGCAGCATCTGCTCCGTGGCGATCATGTGGGCGAAGCGTCCGTCCTCGCTGAGCTCCAACGTGCGCAAGACATCTGCGAGAAGGCGCTGCCGGTTAATGGAAAAAGACTCATACAAAGCTGTCGCCACGACCCACGGCCTGGCCCCTTGCTCCATGAGCTCAGCGACCACGCGGTGGGTCTCGGCTGTGGTGCTCGAGTAACGAAAAGAGCCCGTGTCCGCCACGATGGACGCGTAGAGGCACTCGGCGATGTCGCCGTCCATGGGCCAGACGAGCTCCTTGGACAGCTCGTAGAGCATCTGCCCCACCGCCGCGACGTCTCTGCGGATCACCAGGTCCCCAAGCTCTCCATAGTGCTGATGATGATCGATCACGACGAGAGTCCCCCTTCTCGACGCGTCGGGAAAGCCGTCTGGAAGGAGCCCCTCGTCAGCCGTGTCCACGACGATCGTCAGGTCAAACTCCTCGTCTTCCTCGAGCTCGCGTGCGACACTCTCGACTCCTGCCAAAAACGCCAACGTGCGCGGCACCCCATCGGGGCAAAACGCCACATGGTATTTTCCCAACAGGCGCAAAAAACCCGACATCCCGAGCAAAGAACCTATGGCGTCGCCATCGGGGTTCCGGTGACAGGCCACGAGGATCGACTCGGCCTCGGCGACCAGCTCGGCGAACCGTTTCTCGGGGGTGGTGGCCTCTTCTTTTCTTGCTTTCTCAGCGCCGGCTTCTCCCAACAGTTCATCTATGCGCTGCGCTGTGTCGAAGCTCGTGTCGATGTGAAACGAAAGCTTCGGCGTGTTGCGCATCTTGATCCTTCTTGCAAGATCCCGCTGCAGGACATGGGCCTTTCTCTCCAGATTGCGGCGCGTCGCTTCCTGGTCCCTTTGTCCGGTTGCGAAAAAGAACACCTTGGCATGCTTGAGATCCGGGGTGGGCTCCACGCCGGTGACGGTCACCCACGACAAGGACTCGTCGCTGACCGACTTTATGAGCAGCTGCGCGAGCTCTACTCGAATGGCTTCAGCGACGCGAGCGAGCCGCCTGTTTCCGGGAGTCACCATTCCTCTTCCTCCGTATCATCGTCATCGTTCCACAGCGCCGGCGGCTCGTGCATACGGGGCCCCTGCCCAATCTCGCCGCCCAGGGGGATGATCTCCGTTTCGATGCTAAGGACCTGAGCCAGACCGAGCCATTCGATGAACGAGCACACCCGACTCAACATGGAGTCCACGTGGCTCGATTCGTTCCCAATGACGCAAAATCCCAAAGTGGCCTTGCGCAGGGCATCGTTATCACCGACCTCTGCCACGCTCGCGTTGAACTTGGCTTTTGTCCGGTCGACGAGGCTGCGAACCACGCGCCGTTTTCCTTTTAGGGAGTTATTGGCCGGCAGATGCAGTACCAGGCGTCCGACACCGACAAACATGTGTTTCCTCGAAAAGCAAAGCGGCCGCCTACCCCGATCAGCTCAAGGACGCCTCTACTTCTTTTTCTATAAAGACTTCGATGACATCGCCGACCTTAATGTCGTTGTATCCATCCAGGCTGATACCACACTCAAAGCCGCTCGCGACCTCTTTGACGTCGTCTTTGAATCGCCGCAACGAGCCGATCCGACCCTGCCAGACCTGAACTGCATCACGGATGAGCCGGGCTTTGCTGTTTCGCAGAACCTTGCCGTCGGTGACGTAGGAACCCGCGATGGTGCCGATCTTCGGGATGGTAAAGACATCCCGGACCTCGACCTGCCCGGTCATCTCCTCTTTGACTTCAGGAGCGAGCAGCCCTACCATGGCCTGCCTGACGGCGTCCACGACCTCGTAGATCACCGAGTAGATGCGAATCTCGACCCCTTGCTCTTCGGCGACAGCCCGAGCCTTTCCAGCCGGCCTGACGTTGAAACCGATGATGATGGCGCCGGAGGTCGATGCGAGCAGCACGTCGGACTCCGTGATTCCGCCGACGCTGGCGTGAACCACCCCGACCTTGACCTTTTCGGTGGACTGCTTTTCGAGAGACTCCCGCAGAGCCTCCACCGTCCCTTGGACGTCGGCCTTGATGATGAGCCTGAGCTCGACCTGCTCTTCGGCCTGCAGCTGCTCGTACAGAGCCTCCAAGGACGGCTTGGAGGCGGTGGACATCGTGGACCTCGTCCTCTCGGTCCGCTGTCTCGTGATCTTCTCGGCGGTCTTGGCGTCGGAGACCACGTCGAACTGATCCCCCGCGCCGGGCACCGCCGACATGCCGAGAACCTCAACGGGGGTGGACGGCCCGGCCTCTTTGACCTTGCTCCCGCGCTCGTCGGTGAGCGCTCGGATCTTGCCCCATGCCGGCCCGGCGACGATGGTGTCACCTACCGACAAAGTGCCTTCCTGGACGAGGACGTTGGCCACAGGGCCTCGCCCGCGGTCGAGATAAGCCTCGAGGACCACTCCGAACGCTTGACGTTCCGGGTTGGCATCCAGCTCCATAATCTCCGATTGCAGCGCTATCATCTCGAGGAGCTTGTCCACGCCCTGACCGGTCTTGGCCGACACCTCGACGATGATGGTGTCTCCGCCGAGCTCCTCGGGCAAAAGGTTCTGCTCCATGAGCATGCGACGGGTCCGGTCCGAGTCCGCGTTGGCCACATCGCACTTGTTGATCGCGACGATGATGGGGACCTTGGCAGCTCGTGCGTGGTTGATGGCCTCAATCGTTTGGGGCATCACTCCATCGTCCGCCGCTGTCACGAGCACCACGATGTCGGTCACGTTCGCGCCGCGAGCCCTCATGGCCGTGAAAGCTTCGTGGCCGGGCGTGTCGATGAAGGCGATGGTCTGGCCGCCGGCCTCGACGCGGTACGCACCGATGTGCTGGGTGATACCGCCGGCCTCGGTCGAGGTCACATTCGTTTTTCTAATGGCGTCGAGGAGCGAGGTCTTTCCGTGATCTACGTGGCCCATCATAGTGACGACGGGAGGACGAACCGACCGTTTGGACTTGTCCTCGTCCACATCGACCGAGCGCGTGGAAGCGAGCAGATCGTCCTCGTCCACAGCCACGTTCTCAATGTCATACCCGAACTCCGCCGCGACGATTTTTGCGGTCTCGAAATCGAGAGTGGAGTTGATATTGATGGTGCCCACTCCCATACCCATCAAGGTCATGAGCAGCTCCGTGGACTTGATACCCATGCGCTTGGCGAGCTCCTGCAAGGAGATCTGCTCTTCGATCCGGATCACGCGCTTGCTCGCTTTGGGAGTGGTGATCTCGGTCTTCTTGCCTTTTTTACCTGGTACGGGCCGGCGTTTGCGCCCCGGTCCACCCGGGAAGCGGCCTCCCGGGCCAACGCCGGTAAAGCGCCCTTGCGGCACGAAGTCGCGACTCTCGACCTCTCTTTTTCTTTGAGTTCCCGAAGGGCGAACCCGCCGCCCATCTTCCTTGGGGGGCAGGGGGACGTTAACGACCTCCCTGCGTCCCGCCGCGGAGGCCGCGGGAGCCCGAGTAGGTCGCGAGCTCGGGCTGGGGGGAGCCGAGGCCAAAGGAGGCGTGCTGATGCGCCTGCGCACCACAGGTGCCTCCGAAGCCGGACGCAGCGTCGCAGGACCGGCGGCCACCTCCACTTTGGCTTTGCGCTTCTTCATGCCCTGGGGCACTTTTGGTGCCTCGGGCGCGGGCTCGGCGACGGGCTCGGCGACGGGCTCGGCGACGGGCTCTGGCTCCTCGAGCTTAGCCGGTTCCTCAAAGGCGACCGGCTCCTCGACCTGCTCGGCGACCTCGGGTTCGACCTTCTCCGCCGGCTCGGCGACGGGCTCCTTCGGAGCCTCCGGCTCTTCCACCGCCGCCGCCGGCGCCGCGTCCGTTTCCACGACGGGAGCCTCGACGAGCGGTTCCTTTGCCTGCGGCTCAGCCTGCTTGGGCACTTGGGGCTTTGAAACCTCAGGCTCGAGTGTTTCGGGGATTTCCACAGCTGGCTTCGGCTTCTCGGCCTCGGCTTTCGCTTTGGGCGGGCGCAGCGAGCCAAAAACGGCCTCGGCCGCGGCGCGGGCCGCCGATGGAGACGCTTCGTCCCTCGTGGACGTTTTTCTCGACGCCGTCTCGGGCCTAGCCTGCGCCTTTTTCGCGGGACTCGCCGCCGGGGGGGCTGCGCCGGCTTTGGATCGACGTCGGACCACCGTCGGACGGATATGCTCCTCCACGGTGTTCTCCACCCGATCTTGTTGAATACCGCGCCGAATCCGCTGGGCCGTATCGGCATCGACTCCGCTCATATAATTGCGAACATCGATACCCATGTCCTGAATCCTGGACACCATGGTTTCGTTATCGAACCCAAGTTCACGCGCCAGCTTGAATACCCGAATCTTCTGCGCCATCGTTCCTCCGCGTCGCCTTTTCAAAAAAAGGCGACTGTGCTCCGTCTGTACCGAAGAGCCTTACGAAGTCAAGCCCTCATCCAACCTGCACAGGCGATCCACCACCCGAAATATCGAATTCACAAGTTGGGACCCGCTTATCCCCAGCACGCCGGTCGGCCTTCTACCGAACAGCACGCCGAGCTTCTCTTTGTCCCAAAAAACTCGATAATCGAGCTTCTCATCTCTTGCTATCTGCTCGAATCTCTCCAGCGAAGAGAAATCCCGAGCCAAGAGAAGACCGCTGACATCTTTCCTGGAAAGACCGGCTAAAACCGCGTCATTCCCCGCCAGAACCAATCGCGCTCCGGAGCCGCTGCGGGCCAACGTGCCCAGCTGTCGACGGCTGGCCTGGTCGATGTCATCAACAAGTCGTTCCAAGGGGGGGTAATCCACCCAATCCTTGAACGCGCGAGAGAGGAGCTTTTTTGAAAAAGCTCTTTCGAGGCACGTCCGTGACAAGCAGACGTTGGCTCCCCTCCCCCCGAGATTCCTGCGCCAATCTACGGCGATCGTCCCATCCGGAGCTCTCACCAAACGAACGAGCTCTTCGAAAGATCGAGGTTGCCCACACGCAGCGCAGGCGCGCGTCTTTGAGCCTTCCTTTTTCTTTCTCATAGCGAGCATTTTCTTAAAACTCGTTCTGTTGTGTGGTGAGTCCCCCCAGGTGGGGCTCCATCTCTCAAGCGTTCTCGACCTCGTCCCCGGCTTCACTGTCATCGGCCGCCGGGGGCTCTTCTACATCAGGCGTCTCGAGGGCATCCCCGGCCGCCTGTTTACTTTCTTCAACAGGCTTCTCGAGGGTATCCTCAGCCGCCTGTTCATTTTCTTCAACAGGCTTCTCGAGGGTATCCTCAGCCGCCTGTTCATTTTCTTCATCTCGCTGCATCTGCTCTTTGGCCTGTTGCTCTTCGAACTCGGCCAAAGCCTCCAAG
>JAABTR010000236.1 GCA_011389755.1 Deltaproteobacteria bacterium
AAAAGAGGGTGCTCATCGCCCGCGCCATCACCAATGAGCCCCGTGTTCTCCTTGTCGACGAGCCTACCTCCGGGCTCATTGGGCCGTCTGCTCTAGGAGTCACCGAGCTGCTCGCGGACCTTCACCGACAAGGACAGACCATCGTGGTAACGAGTAAAAAATTCGATGAAGGGGTCGGGACGCGCTTTTTCGAGCTGCGAGAGCACCGCCTGTTCGAAGATCGTGAAAAGATCGCCCAAAGAGCGGCGGGCTAAAGCGCCTCTTCGCCTTTTAAAGCGTCAGCTCGGGCTCAGCTCCTAAGCCGACCATAGTGCCTCTCGCCTGATGGATGCTCCTTAGCTTGCTGCCCGTCCAGTGGTTATTTTTAGGTCAACAACGTCTGCTCTCACGAAACAGGGATGGTTTCAGGAGGACAGGGGGATGTCTCACGTGTCAATGTTGACCGAAAAAGCCTCTGGCGAAACCGGCTGCGTGCGCGCTTTTGCCCTCGCGTGTGCGGTTTTTTTTCTTTCATGCGGCGGGGCGCCCATATCTCCGGCCGACGCGCGGGATTCGGCCCGGCAGGAGTTCGAGCTGGGCAAGGCCGCTTACAACCGGGAAGATTTTCGGGTCGCGCTCGCGCACTTTGAAGCGGCACAAGCGCTGGTCTTCCATCCGGTGACGGCGCAAGCCATTGCGGAATGCAAGGCCCGGCTCGGCGACGTGGACGGCGCCGTCATCGTTTTGCGCGCGCTCCTCGCCTCCCAGCACAAGCTCGTCTTGCCAGAGAGGATAGAAGATAGGATCGCCGAGCTGCAGTGGAGAAAAACTCAAAGATCTGATCCGCGGGCGCTTTAAATAAAACAGCTCAAGTGTTCGATATATTACCATGTTGATGGTATATATAAACATGTGCGTGTTGGAGGGGCGCGAGGAACCCATGAGAAGCTGGGCGCGAGGTTTGAAAACCGCGATGCTTTTGGGCCGGATTGTGGAAGGTGCCCTCAAAGTGGCCCTGGTCTTGGCGCTGGGCATCGGATGGGCGGCGTGCGGTTCGAGCGCCGTGGATTCCCGTGACGCCCGAAGTGCTCAAAAAAAATGCAGCGAAGAGCGCAAGCAGTTTTGTTTCGACCGTTATGTTAAGGCAGTCGATAGATGCGAGCGCGAGAGCTGCCTCGAGCTGCGTATGAGTCTGTGCCGCAGCGACGCCTTGATAGCCTTCGAAGAGTGCCTCGCGCATGCGGGATGCCGCAGGGACCCCGAGAAATAAACGCCTTGCCCTGCGCCTCGCCCTGTCATACCGATCACTTAGCCATAGAGGTGCTTGTGGAGAATTTTGCCGCCTGGCCGCTCGAAAGAGCCTTTTTGGATTTAGAGCGTCTGGAGCGCCACCGCGCGGATCCTGCGGCGGGGCCTCGCGTTGTGCTCTTTGGAGGGGGCTCGGCTACCCGTCAGCTCAGCAGAGCGCTCGTCGAGCACACCCACAACTCGATACACCTCATCACGCCCTTCGACTCTGGAGGTTCCTCGGCGAAGCTGCGTGAAGAGTTTCGCATGATCGCGGTGGGAGACCTTCGCAACCGGCTCATGGCGCTGGCCGATGAATCGGTGGATGGCCACCCACAGATCGCGGCTTTGTTTTCCTACCGGTTTCCCAAAGGTAGAAAGCCGCAAGAGCTTTGGGACATGCTCGATCGGATGGCCGAGGGCCGCGATCCCCTCGTGCGTTCGGTGCCCGAGCCGATGAGAAACGTCGTTGCTCGTTTTTTGGACTTTTTTCGCCGTGAGGTCTCCGGTGGTTTCGATCTGCATGGTGCGAGCCTTGGAAATCTTGTGTTGGCCGGAGGCTATTTGAAACATGGCCGGCAGATAGAACCCGTCGTGTCGGAGCTGTCGGGCATCATGGCCGCGCGCGGCATCATCTTGCCCACCACCTGTGAAGATCTTCATCTGGTGACCGCCTTGAAAAACGGCCGGCTTCT
>JAABTR010000237.1 GCA_011389755.1 Deltaproteobacteria bacterium
CATGGCCGCGCGCGGCATCATCTTGCCCACCACCTGTGAAGATCTTCATCTGGTGACCGCCTTGAAAAACGGCCGGCTCCTCGTGGGGCAGCACCTGCTGACGGGTAAGGAGGTCCCTGTCATCGAAGCTCCGGTGGAGCGGATCTTCGTGACGAAAGACCGCAAAAACCCAAGGCCCAAAAAGCTGCGCCTGTCCGAGCCCCTGTCCGAGCTCATAAAGGGGGCAGAGGTGATCTGCTACCCCATGGGGAGTTTCTACTCGAGCCTCATCGCGAGTATTCTCCCTCGAGGCGTCGGCCGCGCGGTGGCGGGAGCGGACGCCGCCAAGGTGTACATTCCAAACACCGGCGACGACCCGGAGCAGCTCGGTATGGGCCTTGCCGACTCGGTGGGGCGCCTTTTGGAGTACCTGGCAAAAAAAAGCGAGCTCCAGGTCCGAGATCTCCTTCAGTACGTTCTTGTCGATCAAGAGTACGGATCGAGACTGCCTTCCGAAGAGCTTCGGCGCATCGAGGTCATGGGGATAGAAGTCGTTCGCACCTCGTTGTCGACAAAAAATAGCGGGCCGTTGCTCGACGGCGAGAAGCTGGTCCAAGCGCTACTGAGCCTCGCTTGATTGGGCGTCGAGCTTTGCCTCGGTGGTCTGAAAGCGCGCGAACTCGAAATGCAGACTGTTTTGTAAATGGAGTGCCTTGCCAAGGAAACACGGACTTCGTCTTTGCTCGAGTCGAAGTTAGGGTATTATATGTAGATTCGACGACTTCGTGATCGTGTCATGCTTTGCTTTTTTTTTTGCGGCGGCCTCCTTTTTGAACAACGGGGCGTGTTGTGACGTCTGAGGTGTTGAGGACGGTGAGAAAAGATAGTCGATGAAGAATACTTTTGCAAAGATGGGAGCCCTTACGGCGTTGGCGCTGACTCTGTCGGCTGGATTTCCGGCCCGCGCCGAGGACCCCAAGGACATCCTCGTCGTGGTCAACAAAAGTGCCTCTTTGACCACGACGCTCAGTCCCGAAGCTTTGCGCAACCTGTTTTTGCTGTACCGCACAAGCTTCGAGGGCGGGGGCAGAGCCGTGATCATCAATGCCAAGAACGGCACTCCGCTGCGAGAAGATTTTCGTCGAAAGGTTCTCGACATGTCCCAGGAGGAAGAGCTGCGCTACTGGCAGGAGCGAAAAGTCCGCAGCGGGCAGATCGCTCCTGCGGAGTTTTCAAACCCCCTCAAGGCGGTTTTCAAGATCAAAGGCGCCGTCGGATACGTCTACCGCTCCCAATACCGCGAAGGCGTCGTCGACGTGGTCCTCGTGATCCCCGCGGGCGGCTCCTGAAAAAAAAATAGCTGAGCGCTGTCTTTTTTTTTAAGAAGCGATCAGGCGGACGCTTCCTGGCTCGGTTCGTCTTTTCGAGGCATTAAAAGATCGTAGAAGACCGGAATGACGATGAGGGTGAAGACCGTCACCAAGGTCAGACCGACGATCATGGCCCAGGCCATCGGCTCGAACAGCGCTCCGCCGAACAGGGCCAGCGGCAAGAGCCCGCCGACGGTGGTGGCGGTGGTGAGCAAGATGGGGCGCAGGCGATAGATCCCGGCGCGGATGATGGCGTCGGTGCGGCTCGCGCCCGCGGCGCGGGCCTGCTCCACGAACTCTATCCAGACCACTGAGTTCTTGATGGCCATTCCCGCTAGCGAGATGACTCCCAAAAACGCCATGAAGCTAAAGGAGTAACCTCCAAGGTAGAGCCCCAAGGCGGCCCCCACGGCAGACAGAGGCACCGAGAGCAGCACGATAAAGGTGCGCTGCAGGATCCCGAGCTGGAAGACCAAGAGCGCGAGCAGGGACACGAGGATCACGCCGAACACGATCAGCAGCTCGCCGAAGGCCTTGTCCATCTCCTCCTTTTCACCCGTGATATCGACTCGATAACCCTCGGGGAGATCGAGTCTTTGGATCTCGGGCCAGGCCTCCATGACGATATCGTTCGCCAGGCGGTCACGGGTCCAGGACAGGACCGACAGGGTGCGCTGGTTGTTGCGGCGCTTGACCACCCCGGGGCTCCACGCCGGCTCGATCTGCGCGATGGAACCCAGCGGGACCTTCTCCTTGGTGATGTTGGATGCGACCGGCAGGTTCGTCAGATCTTGGTGGATGGTGCGCTCTTCGTCCACGAGCCTCAAGACGACCGGGATCTCATCGTCGCCGTCTGGGAACTGGGTGAGGGGAAAGCCCTCGTAGGTCGATAAGAACGCCAAGGCCACATCGGTGTTGGTGATCCCCACCCGGTTGGCTCTCTCGGAGTTGACGTCCACCTTGAGGCTCGGGATGTCTGGGCCGAGATCGTTTTGGACCTGATCGGTGCCGGGGATTTCCCGCAAGATGTCCTGGATCTTCTCTCCGATGCGTCGCAGCGTGGTCAGATCGTCGCCGGTGACTCGGAAGGCCACCGGCGCGGCGATGGGCATGCCCATGACGAGCTTCTTGGCGAACACGCGGGCGCCCGGGAAGCCCTTTCGGGCCTTCTCGTTGAACCGGTCGATGACTCGGAACGTCGCTTCGGGGCTCGTGGTGTTCACCATGATCTGCGCGTAGTTGCTCTTTTGAAACTCGGGCATCACCGTGATGTAGAAGCGCGGCCCGCCCTTGCCCACATAAACCAGGGTATCTTTGACCTCGTCGTCTTCGTGCAGGAGCTGCTCGGCTCTCCGGGCCACGTCTTCGGTCTCGGCGATGGCGCTCGATTCTTTGAGCCAGATGTCGACGGTGAACTGGTCTCTTTGGGCATCGGGGAAGAACGAGAACCCAACCTCCACGAGCATCCAGGCCGCGGCGGCGAGGCACAAAAAGGCGATGAGCGCGACGACGAAGCGCATCTTGAGGCACCCGCGCATTAAGGCGCGGTACGCCCGGCCCACTGCCTTGTCTTCGTAGCTGCCGCGGATCTTTTTGGGGCGGCGCAGCATCCATTTCGCCATCAACGGCGTGAGCGTCTGGGACAAAACGAGCGATCCCACGAGCGATACGGCCACCACCAGAGGTAGGCTGCGGACATAGGCCCCGGTCTCCCCCGAGAGCAGGAGCATGGGCAAGAAAGCCACCACCGTGGCCAGCGTCCCCACGATCACCGGCCGGGTCAGCTCCACCGTGCCCCGCCAAGCGGCCTCGAACGGCGACAGGCCCTCGCGCAGCTTGATGTCCACGTTGTCGGCGACGATGATGCTGTTGTCCACGAGCATGCCCAGCGCGACGATGAAGGCCCCGATGGAGACGATCTCGAGGTCTATCGCCATGGACGGCATGAGCGCCAGGGCGATGAGGATAGACATGGGGATAGCCACGGCGCTGATGGTGGCCGAGCGGAGCCCCATGAAGAGCGCCATCACCACGATGACGATGGCCACGCCCTCGAGGAGGTTGCCCATGAAGTCCTGCACCAGGGTGTTGACCTGCCGCGGGGAATCGTGGAGGACCTCCATTTTTACTCCCTGCGGGAGCCGCGGCTCGAATTTTTCGAGCACGCGCGCCACCTCT
>JAABTR010000238.1 GCA_011389755.1 Deltaproteobacteria bacterium
TTGGCCCATCTCCACGATGTTGTAGCCGCGCTTCATGACCAGACCGAGGGTCACCGCGGTCTTCGCGTCCCGCAGGAGCCCTGTGTCCGGTGGGTTCTTGGTCTCGCGGGTGACCTCGAAGATGTCCCGCACGTGGACCGGCTGGCCGGTCTCCTCGGAGACGTCGATGATGGTGTCGGCGATGGGGCCGACCGCGCTGTAGGTGCCCGTGGGCTCGACGCGGAACTGGTACCTGTCGGTGCGTATGGACCCGGCCGGGATCTGCACGTTGTGCATCTCGAGAGCCTTCGCCACCTGCACCGGGGTGATGCCGTAGCGAGCCAAGTCCGAGCGGTGGCCTTCGAGGTAGACCACCTCGGGCTGCTTGCCGTAAATGTCGATGTCTCCCACCGCCTGGACGTGGCGCAGCTCTCCTTGGAGATCCTCGGCGATGTCCGCGAGCCGGACCGCGGAGGCGCCCGTCAGCGCGATGATCATGCCCGTGGTGTCTCCGAAGTCGTCCATGACGTCCGGCCCCATCACGGAGGAGGGCAGCTCCGAGCGGGCCTCTTCGACCTTGGAGCGGAGTTTCTGCCACTCCATCTGAGCGTCGGCTTCGTAGCGGACCGTCACGAACAGCACCGAGAGGTTGGGCCGGGAGGTGGACTCGAGCTTTTCGAGGTTATCCATCGACTCGATGGCATCCTCGAGCTTCCGCGTCACGTTCTGTTCGACCTTGTCGGCGCTGGCTCCGGGGTAGATGGTCACGACGAGGGCCACGGAGATCTTTATCTCCGGGTCTTCCCGGCGCGACATGGTGAAGTAGTTGTAAAGCCCCCACACCGTGAACACGATGGTCAAGAGGACGACCAGCGTGGGGTTTTTCAAGGACCATCGCGGGAGATTAAATTTTTTATCGATATCCGGGGGGCCCGCCTGTCGGTTCATGGCCCGGGCTCCTGAGTGTCCTTGCTGCCCTCCGAGGCGATCAGGGCACCTTTCACCGTGATGGGGTCTCCCCTCGAGACGAGACCGCGGACGATGACCTTGTCTCCGGGGCTGAGCCCGCGCTCGACGAGCACGTGGTCGCCGACGATGGGACCGAGCTCGAGGTTGCGCACCAAGGCGGTGCCCTTCGCGTCGTCCGCCAAAAAGACGCTGGGCTCGCCTTCCAAGGAGCGGTTGACCGCGTCAAAGGGGACAAAAATTCCCTCGTGCTGGGCCACCGGGAGTCTCGCCTCGAGGATCATGCCGGCTCGCAGCGAGAGATCTTCGTTGGTCACCGCGACGGTGACGGGAAAGGTGCGGGTTTTTTCGTCGGCCGCGAAGCCGATGCTGTGAACCTTTCCCGTCCAAGATCCGCCGGTGCTCTTGTCGTGCAGGCTTATCGTCTGGTCTTGCTCGAACAGGCGGAGATCCCTTTGGGCCACGGGCAAGATGACCTTGACGGGCCGCAGGTTGGCCAAGACGGCGATCGGGTGTGACGGATCGGTCATGTTGCCCACAGAGGCCATGCGGCGCACGATGATGCCGTCCATCGGCGCGGTCAGCCGGGAGTAGGAGAGCTGGGCGTCGGCTTGGGATTTTTGGATCTGCGCCAGCTCCATCTTGCTGCGCAGCTCGTCCATCTTCGCCGGCGGCACCGCTTCGATATTCAAAAGTTTTTCAGCACGGGCGAGGTGGGGCTCCAGGGCGTCGACTTGGGTCCTGGCCAGCTCCCGCATGAGCCGGTAGTCTCGTCCGTCCAAGACGGCGATGAGCTGCCCCTTTTTTACTTCGTCGCCTTCTTCGAAGAGGAGGCGCGCGATGCGTCCTCCCACCTTGAAAGACAGCGGCAGGATGTCCCAGGGCATGACGTCCGCGCTGATGGAGCGGTGTTCGACCTTGACCTCTTGGAGGGCGCTCAGCACCTCGACCGCCGTGGGCGTCGCCTCTCGCCGCGCCGCGCCTTTTTCGTCTGGGTGACAGCCGAAAAGAGGCGCAAAAAGAAGCACAGCGCACAGCGCCGGCAGACGAAAATATGCCCGCTTTTTGTCCTTGTCAGTCATGCTGTTCTCCTAGCGCCTCGTTGACCATGATGCGAACGAAGTTCTCGACGAGCTCGGCTTGCTTTTGTGTCGAGGTGCCGATGGGGCCCTGCAGGGTGAGCCCCTCGATGAAGGCGATGCCCAGCAGGGTCGCGGTCTCGATCTTGTTTTCGATGGCGGCGGTGATCTGCCTCCCGTCGCGCTCGAGCAAGCGCCGGGCCAGCTGGGCGAACTTGGCCGCGAGGAGCTCGAGCAAGCGGGCGCGCTCGCTGCGAAACTCCGTGTCGCGCACGGTCTCGGGAATGAGCTGAAGCCAGCTCATCTCGTAGCGCTTCTCGGTCTGAGCGCCGTTTCGATACTCGAACAGGATGCGCGAGATCGTATCGGCCATGGGCAGATTCCAACCCACGGCCTCGTCGATTCCGAAATTCAAAGAGCGGTGGTAACACAGGGTGAACAAGGCGAGGGCAAGGTCCCTCTTGTTTTTAAAAAAGCGGTAGACTCCGCCCTTGCTCAGCTCGGTGCGGGTCACGATGGCGTCCATGGTCAAGTTGGCGTACCCGACGCTGTGGACCTCATCGGCGGCGGCCTCCAAGATCGAGGCGATCCACTCTTCTCGTTTTCGATGTTTTGTCATGGTTTGTGCTTAAAAATGCGCAAAATGACGATGTCGTCACATTTGTTGTCTCTGCTTAGAAGCTGCGCGGAGACAACACCCTTGTCAAGTCAAAAAGTGACGAGGCCGTCACTTGTCGAAACGAAGCGAAAAAAAGGAGGAAATTGCGGGCTGCCCCCGCGGTTATCGTTCATGCTTGAACTAAGATCATTTGCGCGTCACCCAAAAGGATTCTAGGAGCATGAGGTACTTTAAAAATCGAGCGAAATCAAGGATCATCGCCGCGGCGGCGCTGGCCGCGATGGCCTTCGCTGGGGTCGCTTCGGCTGGGGAGTCGCCCGAGCACGCCGTCATCGTCATTTCGTGCGACGACGGCTCCTATGAGCTCGTATCCGCGTTTCGCGCGCCGGGGCCGGTTCCCAAGGCTCCGCGCAGTTTGCGGGGGCATCCTCTGCGGGTGGCCGTGGTGTCCAAGGAGGGGAAGGTTTTGTTCGAGGCCGGCCTGCGCGATCCGGCGCTGATCCGCGGAGAGTTCGCAAGAGCTGGTCGGGATGGAGAGATCGAAGGGCACCACATCACCCGGACGCGGTACACCTTTGCGGTGCGGGTGCCGATGTACGAAGGTGCCCGCCTCGACCTGTTCACGCTCAAACCCAAGCTGCGAAGAGCTGCGGATCCGCCGGCGGTGGCCTTTCGCCGGACCGCATCGTTTTCTCCGGCCGCCCTGGCAAAGGTGCTGCCATGATCCGGGCCGGTACCTACACAGGCCTGTGGGCCGCGGCTTGGGTTTTCACCTTTGTGCAAGGGGCAAACTGCCTGGAGGTGGAGGTCCTCCAGGAAAACGGCGATCCGGCCCATCGAATCGACATCGCGATATTGGGGGACGGCTACCGCGCCGAGGATCAGCAAAAGCTCACGGATGACGCGGCGGGTTTTTTAAAGGATCTCTGGGCGGAGACGCCGCTTTCGCAGTACCGGGGCTTTTTCAACGTGAAGCTCATGCACGTCGTATCCAATGAAAACGGTGCCGACAACGGCAGCTACGGAGCAGAGCGCGACACCGCCTTGGGCGCTTACTACGGCTGTTACGGCGTCGATCGCCTCATCTGTTTGGGAAACGCGAGCGCCATGTGGCAGATCCTCTCCGAGAATATGCCTGAATACGACGATGTCTTCATCGTGGTCAACGATCCAAAGTACGGCGGGGCCGGAGGCCCCTACTCGGTGTTGTCGATCCACGATCAGGCGCCTCAGATAGCTTCTCACGAGTACGGCCACTCCTTGGGGGCTTTGGCAGACGAGTACTCCGACCCCTATCCCTCGTACCCGGAGTGCGACGGTGAGTGCCCCGAGCCCAACGCGGCGCTGAACATCGATCGCGCGACCATCAAGTGGAGCCCGTGGGTGCTGTCATCCACGCCTCTGCCCACCCCCGACGAGGCGGCTTACGATCCCGTAGTCGGCGCGTTCGAGGGGGCGCGTTACCAGCTCGCGGGGGTGTACAGGCCCGTGCGCGTGTGCATGATGCGGCGCCTCGGGTACGACTTTTGCCCGGTGTGCGCCGAGGCCCTGGTCCGCGCCATCTACGACCGGACCAGCGTCGTCGACGGCGTCTCGCCGCCCGGTAGCGTGCAGCTCGAGCTCGGAGAATCGGTCGACCTCGTCGTCGAGACGCCCCTGCCCAGCCCGGACACCATGGAGATCACCTGGATCGTGGGCGACCAGGCAAAAAAGGGTGTGCGGACAAAGACCATATCAGCCAGCGCGCTTGGGCTCGGGAATCACGCGGTGAAGGTTCATGTTCGGGATACGACAAATCTCGTCCGCTCCGATCCCGAGGGCCGCCTGACCGCGACCCACACCTGGGAGATCGCGGTGGTGCCCGCGGGTTCGGACACGGACGACACCGGCGCCGACACCGGCGGCGGGGACACGGACACCGGCGCGTCGCCAGACACCGGCGGCGATTCGGGCTCGGCCTCAGGCTCCGACCTCGCGGACAAAGGGACCGGCGCACCGCTCGACACGGAGACATCCCACGGGTCCGTCACCGATTCGCAGACCGACACCGCGCCCGATGACACCCGCCTTTGCGAGCCGGGCGCGCGCCGCTGCGCGGGGCTCTTCGAGTACGAGGTGTGCGCAGGCGACGGGGGCTCCTGGGGCGAGGGCCGGTACTGCGACGCGGACCAGCGCTGCGAAAACGGTGAGTGCGTCGATCTTGCTGAGGAGAGCGCAGGGCACCTCGGCCTCGCCCCCCCAGACGGCGGCGACGACTGCGGCTGCCGTTTTCCAGGCGAGCCCTCGGCGAGGGCGAAGGGCGCGCTGTCACTCGTCTGGAAGCTGCTCCGGATGTGAAGCGCCCACCTCGTTGGCTGCACATTTAGCCTTGGCCGTCTTCGACCCTTATCTTCCCGGACGCGCCGTCGATGGTGATGAGCGCGCCGTCGCTGATGTGGCTGGAGAGGCCTCGGGCGCCTACGATGGAGGGGATGCCGAGCTCGCGGGTGATGATGGCCGCGTGACTGAGCAGGTTCCCCTTCTCCACCACCAGCCCGGCTGCTTGTGAAATGAGGAGGATCCACCCCGGATCCGTCGCCGGCGCGACGATGATGCGGCCGAAGACGTCCTTGGCCTCCGCCGGGTCGGTGATGATGACGGCTTTGGCCGTCACGCGCCCGGGGCTCGACGGATGACCTTCGAAAGGCGACGCGCCGTTTTGGCGGTGCTGCTGAGGTATGCGATCGTCCTCGAGCGGCCCGCGGACCGCGAACCGCTCGAGGGGCGAGCGCGTCTCATAGCGGGCGAAATCCTCCTTGCGTTTGGTGACGCGATTAAAGAGGGGCTCGTGCGCTGCGAGCTCGTCGAGGGTGAGGAAAAAAACATCGCGGGGGTGCGCGATGAGGCCCTCCTCTTGCAGCCGCGCTCCGACTTCCAAGACGATTTTGCGAAGCGCGGCGATGACCCGGGAGCGGTTCACGCGCCCCTCTTCGCGCATCTGGATGAGCCGCTGAACGAGCCACAAAAGCGGCTCCAGCGCGCCGGCCGGCTTTGGTGCGGTCTTGCGACGGGGGCGCGGCGGGGCCAGGATGGCTCGATAGAGGAGCGCCGGGGCCTCCCTCAGGTCGGCGGCCTCCAGTTTGAGCTCATCGGGATGCCGCCACCCGTGGGTCTCGAGATAGCGCTGGAGCAGGTCGCGCAAGGTGGTGTCGGGCACGCGGTCCACCGGGATGTCGCGCTCGAGAGCCTCCTTGGACGCGGGGTGGCGGGCGAGATGGTCTTGGATGGCGCGCAGCGAGGAGAGAGGCGCCGAGCCCGCGCTCGTCTCGTCCGTGGAGAGCATCTCGACAAAGGCCGCCTGCCCCGATCCCTTGAGCTCCAAAAGCTGTCTGAGAAGATAAGAAAAGAGCATGAGAAAAAAGTCGTTGAGCAGGGGGACGCACGCGAGCTCGGAGTAGTCTTCGCTGAGGGCGCCGATCTCCTCGATGAGCTCACGGCGGCACCGCTCGGTGCGTCCCCGGTGGCGCTCCAAGAGCCGCTGCATGTGTCGGCGGTAGCGCCTGAATCGAGCTGGGTGGCTCAAAAGTAAACTAAAACCGCGCGCGACAAAGCCGGCGCCGGTCACCAGCTCCCCCGCGGTGATCGACCCCGCGTCCGCCGTGGGGGCCGCCGAGCCGATCATGTGGTGGAGGCTCCTTTGGGCATGGCCGCCCAGGATGGGGAGCTCGTCGAGGAGGCGGTGCCAGCTCGAGAGCTTGTAGTACAGGCGGCCCTCCACGTGGACCGCGAGCGCGCCGAGGGCCGACTCAAGCCCGTGTGGGTCCCTCCCGAGCAGGCGGACCAGGTGGCGAAAGTTATCTGCGTACCCCTTTTGGGTTAAGCTGAACGTGAGCGGCAAGGTGATGCCGTGGTAGCTCTCCGAGATATTGGCGCTGTCGTAGATCTCGAGCGGGTGTCTTGCGATGGTGGTGATGGGCCGCGACTGGAGAACGTAAAGAGCGCCGCCTCCGTCGAGACACCACTCAAAATCCTGGTACCACTTCTGAATCTCCTCGAGCTCGAGCGCCGTCGAGACGATCTCCCGGACTTGGTGGGGCGCGAGCAGCTCGTTTGCGGCCTGCTCGGGTGCACCGCGGTCGATGTAGCTGGTGCAGCTCTCGCCCCGCTCTGCCACCACGTTCTCTCCCGTGCCCTCGGCCGCGACCAGCACGAGCTCGTGGAGCGAGCCGTCGGGGTTTGCGGTGAAACACACGCCGCTGACGCTCGGCTCGATCATCTGCTGGATGACGACCGAGAAGCGGAGCCCGTCGGGATCGATGCGCCGCATCCGGCAGTACGTCATGAGCTCTTCGCTGCGGACGTTTTTGTAGAGATGGACGACCGCGTCGAAGAGCGCTTCGGGTGTCACCATGAGCCGGGTGGCAAATATGCCGGCGAACGAATCGTCGGCGCCGTCTTCGAGTGAAGCAGAAGACCGCACGGCATAGCGCCGGCAGCTCAGCTGCGCGGAGATCTCGTCTATCGCCGCGCGCGTCTGCGGGGCCGGCGCGCCGTTTTCTTCGAAGAGGGCGAAGTGACGAGGTGCGAGAAGCCGAAAGGGCGGCACCGGAAACCCCGCGTCGTAGAGCATGCGCAGCGATCGTGCCTTGCCTCCCATCAAAGTGCTCCGTAGGTGAAGAAAAGCTCCACCACCACGGCGGCAGTGATGAGCGAGGTGTAGTGTTCCGCGCTCGCGCGCAGCAAGGGACCGAAGCGGGAAGGGCGCCTCATGAAAAGGACTGTGATCGTCGCCATCGCCGAAGAGATAAGGGTCGTGCCCCAAAGAAACGGCGACGAGAGCTCGAGACGCGCCGTGAGCATGGCGATGAGAAGCTGCTGGAGCAGCAACAGGATGAGGCCCCAGGCGGCAGCGCCTCGAAACCCCAGCATGGAAGAGTAGGTCTGATAACCGGCCCGTTCCTCGGGCGGCGCGTGGGTCTTGCGAGCGATTTCCCAGTAAAAACCGGGCAAAGCGAAGTAGAGCAG
>JAABTR010000033.1 GCA_011389755.1 Deltaproteobacteria bacterium
CCCCCCGACTCGCTCCACCTGAGCCAAGAGGCATCCGGCACAAAGAGGCGCGCCGTCGAGTTGAGCCAGAGCCAAGAGCGCGCAGTTGTCGCAAAACACGGGCACTGTCTGTCTCATCGCAGGACCTCCTCGCTCACGCTGTCTGGGTTCGGCTTTTCAACAATCGGTGTCGAGAGATTATTCCCTCACGGAGACAACAATGTGAGCTTATCGCAACGTTTCTCAAACAGGCGCCACACCCTGGCCTTTAATCCCAAAGCGAACACTGGCATGATGACATGCTTTAGGTATCTCGAGCACGGTACGGAGGCCCATTTTGACGAACGACTCGAGCCAGCCGACGCTGGCATCTTTGCTCCAAAGACTCGACACGACGAAAGCCGAGCCGTCTCGAGACGAAATCCTCAATCTCTTCCTCGAGTTCGTCGCCGGCCTCGGGCTCGAGCTGTACCCGGCGCAAGAAGAGGCCGTGCTCGAGCTTCTGGACTGGAAACACGTGGTGCTGAGCACACCCACCGGCTCGGGCAAGTCGCTGGTGGCCATGGCCCTCCACTTCCAAGCCATGGCCGAGGGGAGGAACTCCTACTACACCTGCCCCATCAAGGCCCTCGTCAATGAGAAGTTTTTCGACCTGTGTGACGTCTTCGGCCCCGAGAACGTCGGGCTGCTCACCGGCGACGCCGCGGTGAACACCGACGCGCCGATCATCTGCTGCACCGCTGAGATTCTGGCCAACAAGGCCATAGCGGACCCGAACTTGCCCGTGGACTACGTGGTCATGGACGAGTTTCATTTCTACGGCGACCCGGACAGAGGGGCGGCCTGGCACATCCCACTCATCACCATGCGCGACGCCATGTTCCTTTTGATGTCAGCGACGCTGGGAGACACGAGTCACATAACCGCCGAGCTCGAGAAGTTCACCGATAGAGCCGCGGCCGTGGTCCAAGGGACACAAAGGCCCGTGCCCTTGCACTTCGAGTACCGCGAGAGCGACATGCAAGAGACCGTGCAAGCGCTAGTCGACACAGACGAAGTGCCCGTCTACCTGGTGAACTTCACCCAGCGCGCCTGCGCCGAGGTGGCCCAGGCCCTCACGAGCATCAACGTCGCCAGCAAGGAAGACAAAAAAGAGATCGGCCGGTTCTTGGCCGAGTACCGCCTGGACACCCCCTACGGCAAGGAGCTGGCCCGTTTCTTGCGCGCCGGGATAGGCGTCCACCACGCGGGGCTCTTGCCCAAGTACCGGCTCATCGTCGAGAAGCTGGCGCAGCTGGGGCTCCTCAAGGTGGTCAGCGGCACCGACAGCTTGGGCGTCGGGGTCAACATCCCCATCCGCACCGTGGTCTTTCGTGCGCTGTCAAAGTACGACGGACAAAAGACCCGCCTGCTCAGCGCCCGCCAGTTCCACCAAATAGCCGGACGCGCCGGGCGGCGGGGCTTCGACGACCACGGCAACGTCATCGTCCTGGCGCCCGAGCACACGATCGAGAACAAGAAAATAGAAGCCAAGATAGCGGCCAACCCCCACCTTAAGAAAAAGCTGCGCAAGAAGAGCCCGCCGCCCGGATTCGTCACCTGGGACCAGAACCAGTTCGATCGGCTGGTCTCTTCGCCGCCGGAGCCGCTCGAGCCGCAACTCGAGATCAACCACGCGATGCTCATGAACGCCCTGCAAGCCCCGAGCACCGACGTCAGCGGCGGGTACCGGCGGATCGTCGACATCATCCGCAGATCTCACATCTCAGGGCCCAAGAAGCAGCGTCAGCTGCAGCGCGCCGGCGAGCTGATGCGCTCCTTGCGAAGAGCCGAGATCGTCGACCTCGTCCCGGCCGACGACAGGCGTGGAAAACGCTTCGTGGTCCGCGAAGATCTGCAGGAGAACTTCTCCTTGAACCAAGCTCTGTCCGTCTTCTTGGTCGAAGCGCTCGAGCTGCTCGACCAAAACAGTGAGACCTACGCCCTCGACCTCCTCACGTTCGTCGAATCGGTGCTCGAAGACCCCAAGGTCATCTTGCTGCGCCAAAAAGACCGCATCAAGGACGAGCTCATCGGCAGGCTCAAGGCCGAAGGGGTGGAGTACGAAAAGCGCATGGAGGCCCTCGAAGCGGTCGAGCATCCCAAGCCCAACGAGGAGCTCATTTACGAGAGCTTCAACCTCTTCGCCGAGCACCACCCCTGGGTGAGGCACGAGAACATCCGGCCGAAATCGGTGGCCCGGGAGATGTTCGAGAAAGCCATCGGTTTTAACGACTACATCCGATTCTTAGGCGCGGCCCGCTCCGAGGGGGTGCTCCTTCGGTACCTGTCAGGGGCTTACAAGACCGCCTTGCAGAACGTGCCGGAGAGCTTATGGGACGAAGAGTTCGAGCAGATGGTTTCCTTCTTCTCCATGCTGATTCGCCGGGTGGACTCCAGCCTCATCGACGAGTGGGAGCGCATGATGCACGGAGAGATCGTCACGCGGCGGGATCTCGAAGAGGCGATGCCCCGGGCCAAGCGCCCCCGTCGCCCCGACGACGACTTCAAGGCGTTTTCGGCGCGGCTGCGCAATGAGCTCTACGTCCTCGTCCGCGCCCTGGCCGCCAG
The DNA here is from genome assembly GCA_011389755.1 of Deltaproteobacteria bacterium. Taxonomy (GTDB): domain Bacteria; phylum Myxococcota_A; class Polyangia; order JAAYKL01; family JAAYKL01; genus JAABTR01. The sequence goes on from JAABTR010000033.1 coordinate 2,590, forward strand.
AGACTACGAGAGCGCCACCGAGCACGTGCGACAGACCGAGGAGAACGGCTGGGACGAGCCGCGCTTCGAGCAGGCCATGGGGCCCTACTTCACCGAGCACGCCACCGTCGACATCACCCCGCGGGCCAGGCAAACAAACCTCACCACCATCAAGGAGATCGACAAACACCTGTACGAGGTCTCCCACAAAATCGTCGACCCGGCCGGCCATGACGATTGGGCCCTCGAGTGCATCGTGGATCTCACCGAACTCCCCGAGGATCCGGACGCGCCGCTCATTGAGCTGCGCCGCATCGGTGTGTGATTTTTTTTTGGGGGCTTTCTTTGATTAAAGGAAACGAACCTCGGCCTGGATGGCAAAGGAGAGGGCGTCTTTGTCGAGCTCGATGGGCTCCTGGCCCTCGCGGGTCAGCTCGTCTTCGAAGTAGAAGACCTTGGTGACGCCCAGGTCGACGCGCAGCCGGTCCCAGAACTCTGCGAACACCCCGCCGCCCCAGATGACATGATCCAAGGCCGGCTTGAGCACCCAGTAGCTGTCGGGTCCGGCGCCGTTGCTCGCGTACAAAAAGCCGGAGCTTAGGCCGAGGACGTTCATCCACTTTGTGAGATCATCGAAGCTGTACTCGACCGCGAGCCCGGTCTCCCAGCCGAGGTCGTGGTCGTCCTCGTCGCCGTCCCAGTTGGCCAGCGGGTTCAAGTACATGGAAAACGAGGCCTCGGTGCGCAGCCCGGCCCAGACGTCGTAGCTGACGCCCAGACCGATAATACCGGGAAGATCCCGGCGGTACTTCTCGCCCTCTTCGGCGTACTCCAGGGCGCCCTTCCCGGTCGGGTCGAACAGCTTGTCCACCGTCCACTCGAGGGCTGTCTGGTGCTCGTAGCGCAGGCCGATGACCAGCTCGGGGATGGGGATAAAGTCGATGCCCACGATGCCCGAGACCCCGAACGCGCTGCGCTCCATGTCGAGGAGCTTGTCGCCTTCGCCTATCGTCTCGCCGGCATCATTTTTGAAAATCGTGTCGCCTTTCGCCTCGGAGATCGCCCATCCTCGCCCAACGATGAGCCGGGCGGCCAAGGAGAAAGACAGCCACTCGAGGGGTCTGTAGGCGCCCCCGAGTGTCCCAGCATAGTACGCCGCGAATCCGGTCGACGCCGGGTTGACACCGCCCAATACCCCCTTCGAACCGTAGGTCGTGTAGACCCCGTCGTCGTACTGGAGCTCGCCACCGCCACCGGGGACCGTAAAAGCCCCAAACACGGCCCAGTTGTCTCTTTTAAAAACCGCGTACGCGCTCGGAAAAAGGTAGGTCGGGTTGATCGCCTTGAACCGAACGTCCCCTTCTGGGGTGGGCAGAGTGTGGGCGTAGTCGCGGGTGACGAACTGATTGCTCAAGTTGATGTACAGCCCGTCTTGAAGAAGCGTCACACCACCGGGATTATAAGCCACGACATCCGCAGAATCGGTCGCGGCGTTCCGGTTGACCGTGCGGTACCACGACGCACTGAAGTTGTTGTTGTTGTCCACGTCGCCGGCTCGAGCTCCTTGCGTCGAGGATTCGGCCCACACTAACACTGTCACCGCAAAACACATGAGGACCCTGAGGCCCAAGCGTCCACTCGTCGGCATCTGACACCACCTCCTTCAGCGCAAAACTGCGATTCTTTGTTATATTCGTCGGACTATAAACCACTTTGCACAGCGACGTCCGCTTTTATCCCTATTTTTTGCTGCTTTTGTTTTTTTTTGACCACAAAGGTTCGAAAGGCACACTGACGATAGAGACTCTGAGAAAGGGAGAGCCCGTGAAACGCGCATTTGTCCCCTTGTTATGCTCCTTGTGCACCGCTGCCGTGGGCCTGAGCTGCTACGAATCAGTCGATCTGAGCACCATGGGCGCCGATGAGGCTCCCCAAAAAAAAGACGCCGAAGGCGAGGAAAAACCAGACACTTCGACACAGCCCGCCTCCCCCGTCGACACCGATGCCCCCGACTCCGAGCCCCTCTCCATCGATTGTGAATCGGGATACCGCTACGATGACAGCCAAGAGCGCTGCGCCGACATCGATGAGTGCACGCAGCCAAGCGCGCCGTGCATCGAAGACGGCATGACGTGCATCAACGAGCCCGGCGGCTACCGCTGCGAATGCCCTCTTGGCACCTACCCTTCGGGCGGCTCGCCGGGCTGCGTCGGGCGCATCGACTTCGATGGACCGACCTACTCGGGGGATGTTCTCCTGGTGAGCAACGAGTCCACCGACGCGCTCCAGAACCAGTATTCCGGCGCGCTGGACTTCTCATCACCGCCGCCGCCCGCCCCTGTGCTGCGCAGCGGCGAGCGCCTGTGGCTCCAGCCGGTCATGTTGATGCCCCGAGGGACCTCGCCGCGTCCCCTCTTGCGACCGGCCGCCGCCCCTGTGCCTCCTCCCGCCCCACCCCGTGTCGGCGACAGGCGCGAGATGTTCGTCGTGGACACCGGAGAACTCAAGACCATCACCGCCACCTTGCAGTACATCACACGCGACTGCGAGATCTGGTCTGAGAGCACTCACATCGTCAACAGGATCCGGGCACGCGGTTACGCAGAGGAGATCACAGACGTCATCCTGCCGCTCATCACCCAGCACTTCGGGCACCCTTCCGACGTGGACGGGAACGGCAAAGTGGCGGTGCTCTTCTACGACATGTTCGAGGATAACATCGGCGGCTACTTCAACCCCATGGACACCTTTGACATGCCCGGCTCCAACAATATGGATATCATCTACGTAAACAACGATGCGCTGGGCTGGGCTGAGTCAATCGTGACCCATGAGCTCCAGCACCTCGTCTACCACAATCGGAACATCCTGCTGGAGGGCGGCGACCCTGAAGAGTATCTCCCCGACATGTGGATCAACGAAGGGCTGTCCCTAGCCGCCCAGCACCTGTACCAAGGTGCCCAGCTCTCTTGGATACAGATGTACGCCCAATCCGACGGGGTACAAAATGGGCACTCCTTGCTCTACTGGGACTACTATGGAGATCCCTATCCCAACTACGCCCTGTCCTACCTCTTCTTCCAGTATCTCAGGATCCGAGCGGGCGACGAGCCCGGCCTGTTTCGCCGCATCAGCGAGCACGCTCACAACGATCACCGCGCGGTGGAGGCTGTCATCCACGAGCTCATCGACCCCGGCATGAGCTTTGGGCGCTTCATGACCGAATTTCGTCTCGCGCTCCTGTTGTCCGAGCCCGAAGGTCCCTACGGTTTTTCGTCCGAGAAGGGATTCGAAGGCATCACGCCGCCTTTTTACCTGGGCGATGGCGTCTCGATGCGCGGCGGCGGCGCCGTCAACGTTTCGCTCCCCACAGGCCACGCGGAGCATCCGGCGGGCAGCGGCGAAGACGTCGTGTTCGTGGGGGTGTTCGAACCGCGAGGGGGGAGATGATGGGCCCGGCCTTTGGTCAGTGGAAGTAACCCAGCTTCTTGAGCTTCTCGAGCTGGGCGGGGCTCAGCGGGACGATCTCCCGGGCATCCCAGTCCGGTTTGGCCGTCGAGACCCATTCGTCCAGCTTTTTGCGCAGCTTCGCCGTTTTAGCCGCATTGTCTTCGGCCACGTTCTTCTCCTCGAGAGGATCTGTGCCCAGGTGAAAGAGCCACTCGGTCCCCTTTTTTTGGTTGCGCATGTACTTCCAGGGAAACTCTACGATTCCGCGCAGCGGCGTGCCCAAGTAGTCCGTCTCCACGAATAGAGGACGGTCGTCCATCGCCTCTCCCTCCATGAGCGGGACCAGGCTCTTGCCGGACAGGTTCTGCGGAATCGGTTGACCCGTGAGCTCGAGCACCGTCGGCATCAGGTCGACCAAGGAGACGGGGCTGTCGATCTTCTTGCCGGCGGCTTTCTTCTTGGGCAGGCGGATCATCATGGGGACGTGGATGAGGTTCTGCCTCAGGGTGTGTCTGTGCCCCCACCAGCCGTTGTCGTAGAGCTCCTCGCCGTGATCCGAGACGACGATCACCAAGGTCTCGTCGTCGATGCCGAGCTTTGCGAAGGCGCGCTCCACGGCTTCGTCGGTCTGGCGCACATTCGAGGCGTAGGCCGCCTGGAGAAATTTCACGTAGTCGTGGTCTTTCGGAACTTCGAGCCTCCGCATGAGCCAGGCGACGCTCGGCAGATTGGCGGCGACGGCTTGGCCGAGCTTGAAGATCGGCTCGACGTGCTCGTCCGCTGCGATGCCCTCGTCGCCTATCCCGTTGAAATCGCGGTAAAAGTCCATCATTATGCGCGCGCCGAAGTCCTGGTAGTTGTGGAGCTTCGACTCGTTCCACTGACCGAACCAGGGCGACTGCAGGTAGAAGGGGAAGTGGGGATCGAGGTAGTGGAGCCACAAAAAGTACTTGGGCGCCCGGCGGAGACGCGGCAAAGCGGCGTCGATGGCGATGTCGGGGAACGGCAAGAAGCGAAAGTCGTCGCCGATGAAGTGTTCGAAGCCTTGGGAGAAACCGAACTGCTTGTTCAGATGGTAGTTGGTGCAGATCCCCAAGGTGGTGTAGCCGCCTTGCTGCATGACCTCGGTCAGCGTCACCGCCTCGCCGGGCAAGACCTGCTGACCGACCACCTTGTTGTGACCGCCGGTCATTGTGCCGTCGGTGATGCCGTGCTCGCTGGGATAAAGGCCCGTGAACATGGAAAACATCGCCGGGACGGTCCACGGCGCCGTAGAGAAGACATTGGTGAAGGTCACGCTCTGCCTGGCCAGAGAGTCGAGAAACGGCGTAGTGTCCCGCTTGGAACCGTAAACACCGACGTGATCGGCGCGCAGGGTGTCGAGCACGATGAGCGCGACGTTGATCCCCGCCTCGCCGGCTTTGGCCGGAGGCGGCGTCTGCGCGGCGATGGCCTTGCGCTTTTGCATTTCCCAGTAGGCGCGCTTCTGGGCCGGCCCCCACTTGCCCCGTCTGGGACCCGCGGGTCTGTGTTTCTTGACCGCGGCCGCCTCGATGAGCTCCATCTCGGGGCTCAGCTCTTCGGCGGTGTCTCGTTCGTTTTGCCCGGCCGCGAGCTCTTCTTGAGCGCTCAGCCCCGCGACGAGCCATCCGATCACCGCCGCGATGAGGACCAAAACGGCCGTCGCGGCCACCGCCACACCGGGCCGGCGCGGGCCCTGAGCCTTTGAATCGTTTTTTTCGGAAGTGGTGTTTGCGCTTTGTTCGTTCATCGTTCCTCTAAAGGGGTCGAAACCGCAGGCACGGGGGCCGGAATTGTCATTATCCAAAATAGACGCGCCCCGATCAACCCACCCGCTCTTCGATAAGCGAGAGGACGCGCTCGATACCGACCAGCTTGGCGAACGAGCCGAACCGCGGCCCGCGCTCCTGCCCGAGGAGCACCTGATAGATGGACGCGAAGAAGTCCTTGGGTTCCACGTCGTGCTCCCTGGCCACCTCGAACACCATGGCCTGGAGCTCCTTCTCCGTCATCTGCGAGGTGCCCTCGTTGCGCAGCCGTGACGCCAGGCCGTCGAAGAGCGCCTTCTCCACCGGCGTGGGCGCTCGGTAGCTCTTGTGGGGCGCGACGTGGTCTTCGTAAAAGCGCAGGCCTTTTTCGATGAGTGAACCGACCGTCTCGGGGTGCGCCCTGGTGCGCTCGTCGTAGCGCTCGAGGAAGTCCTCGAGCAGCGCCGCGTCCGGGTTTCCCAGCGCGGAGACCAGGTTGTTGACCATGGTGAAGTTCACCGACGCCTGATAACTCGGGACGCTGCGCCCGGCGTCGTGGATGTGCCACAGGGGGGAGTCGGGCTTTTTGACGTCCGGAATATCGGGGTAGCGCCGCACGAGGTCCAGGTACTCGTCCATGGCCCTTGGGATCATGTCGAAGTAGAGCTTCTTCGCGGTGCGCGGCTCCCTGAAGATGAAGTGGGCCAAGGACTCCACCGGCGCGTACTCGAGCCACTGCTCCACCGACACGCCGTTGCCCTTGGACTTGGAGATCTTCTCCCCCGCCTCGTCGAGAAACATCTCGTAGAAGAACCCCACCGGCGGCTTGCCGCCCATGATGCGCACGATGCGCGCCGACAGCTCGGCCGAGGGGATGAGGTCCTTGCCGTACATCTCATAATTGACCCCGTAGCAGTACCATCGAAGCGCCCAGTCCACCTTCCATCCCATCTTGACGCGCCCGCCGAAGATCGAGGCCGTGCCGTGGTGGCCGCAGCCACTCACCTGGCCGAACTCGCCGTCGCACGCGTAGTCGAGGGCGCGCCTCTCCTTGTCGTACCCGGTCACCCGGGTCGTGTAGATCTTGCCGCAGCTCTCGCACTTTGGGATGAACGGCGACCAGCCCGCGCGGTTCTCTTCTTTGAGCGTGGGCAATATGATCTCGAGCACGTCCTCGACCTTGTCGAGCAGGACGGCCAGCCCCTCGTCGAACTCACCGCCGCGGTAAGCCTGGGACGCCGACTTGAGCTCGTAGTCGAACCCGAACTCGTCGAGAAAGTCCTTGAGCTTTCCTATCATGTGCCCCGAAAATGACGAACAGCACCCGTAAGGATCGGGGATATCCGACAGGGACTTGCCCAGGTGCTCGGAGAGCATCGCGCCGCCCGGCAGGTTGTCCGGGACCTTGCGCAGGCCATCGAGATCGTCGCTGAACGCGATGAGGCGGGTCTTGCCTCCGGCCATCTCTTCGTACGCGCGGCGAACCCAGGTGGTTCTGGCCACCTCCGCGAAGGTGCCGATGTGGGGCAGGCCGCTGGGACCGAACCCGGTCTCGAACACCGCCACCTCGGGCAGCGCGCCTTTGCCCGCGACCTTCTGGATCCTCTCGGCTTCTTTGAAGGGCCATGACTTGAGCTTCATCTCACACTCCCGTTGAACGCGACACGACCAGGTTCGCCGCCGCGCGGTTCGCAAATCGCTTTGGACTATCGCGTAGCGCCTCGACCTGTGTCAAGGCTCCCCCAAAACCCGGAGGTCACCAGACCTCGAGGCTCCGCACGATCTCGCGGGCCAGATCTTCGGTCAACGCTCCAGATCGCGCCGACGTTATCAAATCGTCCCCCGGTGCGCCGGCAGCTCGCGGCACCGCCCCTGAGACCGAGACGTCAAAGCTTTTCTTTCTCCCCGGCTCGGACACCGCCACGAGGGCCTCGAGCTCGATGAAACCGTCGACCTCGACGAGGTGTCCACCTCGCGTCGCCAACCGCCCCGGCCCTCGGACGGCCCGCCGCAGACGAACCGCTATCAGCGTGCCCGAGGCCGGGCACGCCGAGGCCGCGCCTTCGACCCGCGATCCCCCCATCGCCAAAAGCCTCCGCAGCTCCTTCGTGAGGGCGGCAGCCAAGCCCACATGGGGCGTCTCGTTTTGGACAAACGGGACACAGACCTTCTCCCGCGCAGGCGCCGCGACGCGGTAACCGCACGATGTTAAAAAACAAAAGGCCCCAAGGCCCAAGAAAAGTCGCGGTGCCGGTGGGATCATCACAGGGCCGAGCTTACTCCTCGGGTTCGCCGTCTGGCAAGGAGACTCGATCCGACTCATTTAAAACGAAGTTTGAATAGATCCCCAAACCTACTAAACTAAACGGTAAGGGTTGGATTTTAAAACAAAATACGAACAAAAAAACCGAGCTGAAAAAAAAACGCATGTCTCAAGACGAACCCGATACCATCGTCGAAAAGCTCCCAGGCTCTGACGGCTCGCCCCCGCCATCTGGCAAACCGGCTCGCCTCAGGACGCCATTTTTCCGGGCGACGCCAGCGTGGCTCGCGGCGATCCTGCTCACTGCGATCATCGGCTCGCTGATCATCGCCTTCTCAAGCGGGCTCTGGTTTCAGGAACACGCTCAGCACCGGTCCGAAATCGACAAAAAAGACGCCGCCTTGGGCACCTTGCGCGCGCAGACCGAGCAGCGCGGGCAAAAGCTCGTCACCTGCGTCGAAGAGCTGCGCGCCTGCTCCCACGACGTCTTTGAGCTCATCGCCGTCATGGAACACAACAGCGCCCTGTCCGCAGCACACCTAACCACCGTCGATGAGCTCACCGCGAACCGCGATGACATCACCACCCTGCGCGAGAGGCTCAAAAAGCTAAACGAGACCATCGAGGACGCGATTGACTCGATGGGCAATCCCAGACGAAAGGGCCGCCGCTTTTGGAAAAAGCTCAAATCAAGGCTCGACAAAAAACAGGCGCTGTCAAACCGCCTCAAAAAAATGGAAGCCGAGTACTTCCTGGGGGCGCAGCACCTCAAGAGCAGCTTCGACGCCGACTCCAAACGACCCAGCGCCTCGCTCAAGAGCAAAAACGAAGCCCGCGAGGAGCTCGTCGACAAACTCGCCGCTCCGATCTCTCCCTAGCAAAAAAATCACATACAATCGAATCCAGCGCCCAATTTGGCCTTTTTTTGACCCGGGGTGGGTCTTTTTTGCGCGTTTTTGGTCCACTCCACCTTTTGCTATCAACTGTAATTATTCAGTTTGTCGGATTTGCCCCCCCTGGAGTGCATCTTGCAAGATAATCATGTCTCGTCCCGAGATGGGCGATGGTTCGGTGTGTGATTGAAACCAAAAGAGGCTATTTTTGGGACCGACGAAGAGATGTCCAAGCTGCCGCTTCGATAACCCGATCGA
>JAABTR010000034.1 GCA_011389755.1 Deltaproteobacteria bacterium
GGCGCGATTCTGCACCCAGTGCCGAGCCCGGCTCGTGCCTCTGGCCAACTTGCAGATCAAGGACAACGATCCCTTCATCGACGCGATCATCGACAGCCGCTTCCGCGTCATCGAGCGCATCGGAAAGGGCGGCATGGCCACGGTCTATCGGGCCGAGCAGACATCGATCCGCCGCCAGGTGGCCCTCAAAGTCCTGAGCCCGAAGCTGAACTCCGACTTAAAGCTCAAAGAGCGCTTTCGCAACGAAGCGGCCCTCGCGAGCAGGCTCAACCACCCGAACACCGTGACCGTCCACGACTTCGGGATCACCGAAGACGGAGCGCTCTACATCGCCATGGAGCTCATCGACGGCGTCAACTTGACCGACGAGATGTCGCGCAGAACGACTGTGCCGTGGAAGCGGGCCTGCCGCATCGCCGCCCAGATCGGGAGCTCGCTCCAAGATGCCCACGAAAACTCCATCGTCCATCGGGATCTCAAGCCCGACAACATCATGCTGGCCGAGGACGATATCGGCGCCGAGTTCGTCAAGGTTCTCGATTTTGGGATCGCAAAAATCATCACCGAGGACGGCTCCATGACCTGGGACGAGCTCACCTCTCCCAACGAGGTCTTCGGGACCCCCGAGTACATGTCTCCTGAGCAGGTCTCAGGCGAAAAGCTGGACCACCGCACCGATATCTACTCGCTGGGGGTCATTTTCTACCGAATGCTCACGGGCGCCCTCCCGTTCGAAGCCGAGACCCCCATGATCATGATGTCGAACCACTTAAGGGAGCCCCCCCGCCCGTTCTTCGTCGTCAACGCCAAGCTTTTGCTGCCGCCAAGGCTCGAAGAGCTGGTCATGGCCATGCTCGCCAAGGAGCCGGAAGACAGGCCCGAGAGCATGCGCGCCGTCGTGGAGGAGATAGGGGACATCCTCAAGTCGGGCTCGCGGGGTTTCGCGGGATGGACGCCCTCGTGCGGCATCCCCGTCAATCAAACCCCCAACCGAACCCCCTATCCGACCCACTCACCCTACGAAGCCGCGTTTCAGGCCGGCTTCCAGGCCGGCTCCAAGGCAGGCTCCTCGGCCCCCGAAGCCTCTCCCACCATGCCCGACGCGCAAATAGACTCCGAACCGATCGTCTCCGATTCCGGGCTCTTCGCCGCGCTCGAAGGGCGCGAGCCCACCGGAGACCACCACTTCTAATCCGACGCCTGTCGAATTTGAGCTCTTAGATAACGGGAGGGAAGGCGTCGCAGGAGACCTGCATCACCTCGAGGCCTTTTTCGAGGCTGGTCCAAATATCGCCCGCGCAGATGTCCCCGAAGACGCCGTACTGCCCGCAGGCATCCACGAAGGCCCGAAGCCGCTTGGCATTCGCCGCGCTTCCGAAATCCGACGTGCACGAGCCCGGCCCCGGGCCCGCGATCCCGATGACCACGTAGCGCCCTTCGCCCCCCGTCACTTCGTCCACGAGGTCCTTCATATATCCCACCGTGTAGAGCCCCTCGCTCTTGCTCTCGTTGCAATCCGCCGCCCCGAGCGCCGAAGTGACCATCAGGCCCCCCTTCTCGATGGAGCAGTCATCCTCGTCGGTGATCACCACGATCACGAGGAGAGAGTCTTCGTCTTTTCGGTAGAATCCGTCGTTGGGGCCACCGGACTGGGCTTGATTTACCAGCGCCATCTCGATGGCCGCGAAGGGCATCTCTGTCGCAGATCCCTCGGTGCCCACCTGGGCCAGGCAGCTGAACTGGTCGGCCACATGGTCGCCGGGCCCGTCGATCCACGGCGCGGACAGGCCACAGCTCTCCTCGCCCTGCAAGACGCCGTCGGGCCCTTGACTCTGTGCGGGCACGGGCCAGTTGAGCAGGGGGATCCTCGTCCTGTAGCTCCGGACGACGCCCGTGGTGGTGACGCCGACTCGGTAGTCGAGCTGCGTCCCCTCCTTGGTCTGGTACGCCTCCAAGACGTCGATGAACTTCGGGAACTCGGCGGCGAGATTCTCCTGCTCTTCGTACATGCTCCCCGAGTCATCGACCACAAAGAGGATATCCATGCCCGAGCACCCGCCTCCTTGATTGTTTCCGCCTGTCGAAGAGGGCGTATCGCTCGAAGCCGGCAGATCGCTCGAGGTTTCCTCTGCGGGCGTGGTGTCCGAGCCCGGCTCCTCGGCGGCGATCTCTTGTGCGTCCGTCGACAGCCTGCCGCCGGGGGATCCATCGGCCGGTTCACAAGCCGCGCCGGACCAAGAAACAAGGGCTCCGAGCAATGCAATTGTGAGGTTTTTTCTCATCATAGCAATCTCCTACGTGTTCTCGTGACATGCAGTGACCATGTCCCTAACAATAGTGCCGTTCACACCCTCTCAGGGATGGATTTTTTGCATTCTATCGCAAAATTATCACCCCAGTGTCCTTTTTTTAACTTTTTTAAAACAAAAAGTCCTTGAATGTGTCACAAAATAGAGAGGACTTTTTTTTCGGAGACCCATAAAGAACCATGTCCCTTTTCGACCTTCGCGTTTTCATCTTTCCCATTTCAATCGGTGCCGTCGTGTCCTGCTTTGGCTGTTCCGAATCCGATTACGACCGATACGGGCTGGGCAACGATTACAGCGACACTCAAACGAGCTCGGTCGGCGATACGGCCCCGATAGAAGACGCACAAGCCGCGGATAGCGCGCTCGATGCGAGCCCCTCAGATGACACCGACGCCGACACCCGAGACTCTGCGCTCAGCGCGGGAGACGAGACCGGAGCCCAAGACTCCGACGAGGGGCTCGACACCGCCGACGCGATCAACGCAGATCCCCAAGATGGCGAAAATACCGAAAATGGTAGCGATCCCGAAGATCGCGACAGCGGCTGCCCGCTGAACTCCGGATATCCGTGCGCCTGCAACACGGCGATCTGCGACGACAAGAGCGACTGCCTGGCCCACGGCGATTCGCTGACGGGGTTTTGTTCGCGAAGCTGCGAGGGCAACAGGGACCGCGGAGCTTGTGACACCAGCCTCTACGGCATATCCGAGCCGCCAAGCGGCGCCTGCGCCGTCGCTGCCCAGCCGGAGTCTCGCGGCGCGGATCACTGCGCCGTGGTGTGCCGCCAAGGAGACCTCTCAGGCGAGTGCCCGCCCGAGCTCGTCTGCACTCCCGCAGACGGCGTCGAAGACCTCGGTTACTGCTTGCCTCCCCAGCCAAACGGCGGCGAATGACTCTGACGGTTTGACAATCTCCCGTCGAAGCCCAATGCTTCGAAACAAATGCGAATTATCTAGGGAATCTCCAGCCGGCGGCGCGGCGGATTCTCGCAAACGACGGAGGTACCGCATGGCCAAGAGCTATTCGTGCCCGAAGTGCCGGGCCATTTTAAACCCTCACGACGATATCACCCTCATCGCGCAGCGCGACGGCGAGAAGTTCCTCATCGGCTTCCACCCCGACCCGGGCAACTACGAAGCCTACCTGCCAAGCGATCTGCGAACCGAAAAAGGCGAGCTGTGGTGCTTCTCGTGCCCTGTTTGCCAGCAGGACCTCGCGTCGGACGAAGAAGGCGAGCTGTGCGAGCTCGAGCTGCAAGAAGGGGTCGAGAAGCTGCGCGTGCTCTTTTCTCGGATCGCCGGTGAAAAGGCGACGTTCATCGTCGGCCCGGATCGCAAGGTCACCCAAAAATTCGGTCCGGATGCCGAGCGCAAGTCCCACCAGCTCGCCTTCATGAAATACAACCTCGACTGACTCCGCCTCGGCCGTAGGGGCGCACCTGCGTGTGCGCCCGCCGACACGGAACAGGGCAGACACATAGGTCTGCCCCTATCACCGTGCGCCCAACTACACGCACAGACAAAAATCAAATGGGGCTTGGTCTGGGAAGAAAGGTCGGGTAGATTCCATTGCCGAGGAGCTTGGAGAACACATGAGCAACGATAAAAAAAAGAACAAGAGCGGCGTCGAAGATCTGCCGCTGATGCAAAAAATCGTGGCACTTTGCAAGCGCCGCGGGTTCATCTTTCAGTCGTCGGAGATCTACGGCGGCCTGCGCTCGGCATACGACTACGGCCCCTTAGGCGTGGAGCTCAAACGCAACATCATGAACGAGTGGTGGCGCCAGACCGTGCACGAGCGCGAGGACATCGTTGGCATCGACGCATCCATCATCATGTCGCCGCGCGTTTGGGAGGCGTCGGGCCATGTGGCCGGCTTCAACGACCCCTTGGTGGACTGCAAGCTCTGCAAAAGCCGCTTTCGGGCCGACAAAGCGCCCCAGGTGGGCATCGACGCCGAGGTGGAGTACCGCAAGCAGGGTAAGACCATCGTCGGCGTCGCCGAGCGCGGCTACGTCTGTCCGGAGTGCGGCTCGGTTGAGCTCTCCGAGGAGCGGCAGTTCAACTTGATGTTCAAGACGGACCTCGGCCCCGTGAAGTCCGACGACTCCACCGTCTACCTGCGCCCCGAGACCGCCCAGGCCATGTTCGTGAATTTTTTGAACGTTCAGCAGACCTACAGGCTGAAGCTGCCCTTCGGCATCGCCCAGCAGGGCAAATCTTTTAGAAACGAGATCACCGTCGAGCACTTCATCTTCCGCTCGTGCGAGTTCGAGCAGATGGAGATGGAGTACTTCTGCGAACCCGAAGAGTCGGACACATGGCTCGACTACTGGAAGGACCAGCGCTACCAGTGGTACATCGGCTTGGGCGTCAGGCCCGAGAATCTGCGCCTGAGGCCACACGACTCCGACGAGCTGGCCCACTACGCCAAAGCCTGTTACGACGTTGAATACAAGTACCCCTGGGGATGGGACGAGCTCGAGGGCATCGCCAACCGCACGGACTACGACCTGCGCAATCACCAAAGAGCGTCGGGCAAGAAGCTGACCTACTTCAACCCGCAGAAGGTGAACCCCGAGACCGGAAAACCGGGGATGCACTACTTGCCCCATGTCATCGAGCCCGCCGCGGGCGCGACCCGGTCGGTGTTGATGTTCCTCGTGGACGCTTACGACGAAGAGCCGCCCTCCGAAGGCCGCAAGGACGGCCGAGTGGTCCTGAGGCTGCACCCGCGCATCGCTCCCATCAAGGCCGCTGTCTTGCCCCTCGTCAAAAAAGACGAATGGCTCACCGGCAAGGCCCGGGACATCGTCAAGCGTTTTTGGAAGAACTCTGTCAACGCGTTTTACGACGAAAAAGACGCCATCGGCCGCCGCTATGCGCGCCAGGACGAAGCCGGCACTCCTTTTTGCATCACCGTCGACGGGCAAACCAAGGAAGACGACACCGTCACCTTGCGGTATCGCGACGACATGCGACAAGAGCGCATCAAGGTGGACGAGGCCGTGGCCATCGTCGAGGCCAAGACCCGCGAATAGGACGTTTTCGGTCCCACATTCCCCCCGTCCGGCGTGCTCTTCGTTTCCCCTGGCCATGTCCCCAAATGTGTGATAATGGCGCCTTTTAATTACGACACACATGAAAGAGCTGGAGAGCTTGTGAGTCACGCCACAGACGCAGACATCGGCAACAGCGACCGCCGCAGGGGGGTCCGCATTCCGGCGTTGGCGACGTGCTGGATCGCACGGGACTCCGTCACTTTGATGGGCCGGGTCACCAACCTCAGCGACGGCGGGCTTTTCGTACTGACGCCGTGTTCCATCTGCCGGGGAAGCGGCGTCGAGCTCTCGCTTAACATCGGCGGCAAGCTCGTCGAAGCCTCCGGCTGCGTGGCCTGGTGCGGCGGCACAGACGAAGCCGACGGGCCGGGGCTGGGGATCCAGTTTGACCGCGTGATGAACGGCCGCGAGTATCTGGAACGATTCCTCGATGATCTTTTAGGGCGGCTATCGTAGGGGCGCATCGATGTGCGCGCCCGCTGTCACACTCAAGCCTTTTCTTATCATCGTCTGTGTGTATAGTTCTGGTGATTTTTTTTGCCCGTTGGTGCCAGCATGTTCACAGGTTTGATACAGGACGTCGGAAAAATTGTCGCCGTTCGAAAGACCGGCCCCCAGGCCACGGTCGCCGTGGAGACGGCTCTGCGCGACTTCGTCACCGGCGAGAGCATCGCCGTGATGGGGGCGTGCTTGTCGGTGGTCTCCTTCGCCGAGAGCCGCTTTTTTGCCTTCGCCTCCGCGGAGACCCTGAGCAAGACCGGGCTGGGTGAGCTGGGGCACGGCGCCCGAGTGAACCTCGAGCGGGCCGCGCGGCTGGGCGACCCGGTCGGGGGGCACTTCGTCTCGGGGCACGTGGACACACGGGTACAATTGCTCGAAAAGCGCAACGTCGGAGATGCCATCCGGCTCTCGTTCTCCTTGCCGGGCGGTCCGCTCGCTAAGCAGATCGCCGCGAAGGGCTCGGTGGCCATCGACGGTGTCAGCCTCACGGTCAACCAGGTCACCCAGGACCGATTCGACGTGATGGTGATACCGCTGACCTTGCAGCACACGACCCTGGACCAGACCTTCGTGGGCGCCTTGGTGAACATCGAAACCGATGTGCTCGCGAAATACGTCGCGCGCCGACTCGAACCCGGAGGCGCCTCGGGAGGCGTCGACATGGACCTGCTGCTCAGCAGCGGATTTGCGAGGTGACCCCGTGACCAACCAAGCCGCCATCGAACGCGCGAAAAAGGCCATCGAGGAGATCAGGCTGGGCCGCATGGTCATCTTGGTCGACGACGAAGATCGGGAGAACGAGGGCGACCTGACCATGGCCGCCGAGTTCGTGACTCCCGAGGCCATCACCTTCATGGCCACGAAGGCCTGCGGGCTGATCTGCGTGACGCTGACGCCCCAGCGCGTCGAGCAGCTCGAGCTGCCGATGATGGTCGAAAACAACGAGGCGCCCTTGGGCACGGCGTTCACGGTCTCCATCGAGGCCGCCGAGGGGGTCTCCACCGGGATCAGCGCCGCGGATCGGGCGCGCACCATCATCGTGGCCTCGGACCCGAGCGCGACGAAATCCGACATCGTCAGCCCCGGGCACGTCTTCCCCCTGCGGGCCATGCCCGGCGGCGTGCTGCAGCGCACCGGTCAGACAGAGGGCTCGGTGGATCTGGCGCGGCTCGCCGGCCTGACCCCCGCGGGCGTCATCTGCGAGATCATGAAGCCGGACGGCACCATGGCGCGGATGCCCGACCTCGAGGTCTTTGCCAAAAAAAACGGGCTGCACATCTGCAGCATCGCAGACCTCGTGGAATATCGGCTTCAAAAAGATCGGCTCGTCGAGCGGGTCGCGAGCTACGATTTCGAACTGTCCGGCCGCGAGCACAAAGCGACCTTCACGTGTTACATCTACCGCGCCGCACCCGGCGTGCGGCGGCGGGAGTACGTGGCCTGCGCCCTGGGCGACATCACCTCCACTGACCCGGTGCCCTGCCGCGGCCACGTGGCGTGCCTGGTGGACGACGTGTTCGGCGGCTCGACGCGGCGGTCCAGCCCGTGTGTGGCAGAGGTCATAGACAGGCTCATCGAGAGGGGGCGGGGCGTCCTTTTGTACCTGCCTTCCCGAGAGCCTCTGGAGTCCGTGCTCAAGAGCGCGTCGAGCCGCGCCTCGGGAGTTCCCGAGGCCAAAGACAAAGAAGGGGAGATCCGCGAATACGGCATCGGGGCCCAGATCCTCCTGGACCTGGGCATCAAGAACCTGCAAATCATCTCGAACAATCCCCACAAGCTGGTCGGTCTGGAGGCGTGGGGGTTCGACTCGGCAGAGTATATAACGCTCGAAGAGGTATGAATAATGACAACAAACGGCAAACCCAAGGTCATCGAAGGCACCCTGGAAGCAAAAGGTCTGAAGTTCATCATCATCGCGTCTCGGTTCAACCATTTCATCGTGGACCGGATGGTCGAGGGCTGCCTCGACACGCTGACCCGGCATGGATGCGATGTCTCGGGGTGTGAGCTCGTGCGCGTGCCCGGAGCCTTCGAGCTCCCACTCGCGGCCAGCAAGATGGCTCACCGAGAGGACTTCGACGGCGTCATCGCCCTCGGCGCGGTGATCCGCGGCGGCACCCCTCACTTCGACTACATCGCCGCGGAGGTCACCAAAGGCTTGGCGCAGGTCTCCCTCGAGGCTTCCCAGCCCGTGGCGTACGGCGTCCTCACCACCGACACCCTGGAGCAAGCCATCGAGAGGGCCGGCACCAAGGCGGGCAACAAGGGCTCCGAGGCCGCGCTCTCCGCCATCGAGATGGGTAATCTGTTCAAAAAGCTCTCACCGGCTCGAGGTTGAAATAAAGATATGGCAACGAGACGTCGTGGACGTGAGGTCGCTCTCCAGTTACTTTTCCAGCTCGAAGCGAGCGAGGTCTCACCCGCGCAGGCCGTCGCACTCTATCGCGGCTGCTTCGCCGAAGGCTCCATGCCCGACGAGTTCAGCCTCAAGCTCTTTCACGGAGCGGCGGACAACCTGCAGAAGGTGGATGGCATCATCGAACAATCCAGCGAAAACTGGAGACTGGATCGCATGAGCCGCGTGGATCGAAACATTTTGCGCCTCGGTGTCTTCGAGCTGCTCATGCAGGACGACGTGCCGCTTCGGGTCGCCATCAACGAGGCCGTGGAGCTCGCCAAGCGCTTCGGCACGGCTGAATCA
>JAABTR010000035.1 GCA_011389755.1 Deltaproteobacteria bacterium
GTTACTCGTCGGTCACATAGCACAAGCTATGCTCCCTCCTCGCGCCTTGCCCTCCCGGCGCCTCGGGTCGCGATCTTGGCTTATTAATTTCGACTGGACTCCTTAGTCGTACGTCCCGACGTGCCCCCAGCCGGGGGCCGGCTATAACTAAAGAAGAGCTTTGATTCGCTTTTTCTTCGTCCCTCAGCGTCGCGGCGCCTCTCGGCGCACCCGCGTCGCGTCCGGCAAAGGAGCTGCGCCGATGCGAAAAATGGTCACCTTCGCCGATGCAAAGGCCGCTCGAGAGCAGTGCGCCCCGAATCTCCACGAGCTCGTCGCCTGGCTCGCGTCCCCGAAAAAGACCCCCTCGGATGTCAGCGACACGCAGTGGGCTCCGGCGAGCCTCAGCCATGAAAAGCTCGGACACGCTGCAAACGAACAGCTTGCGCGCCGGTCGACCCTCGCGCGGCTCAATTCATCAGGAGACCAGTTGCTCGAACGCCTGGAGCTCGGAAGTCTCATACTGGATCTTTGGCGCGACAAAGGTCCCTATGCCAGGCACCAGCTCATCGCCATCGCCCTGTCCACTCCCCTCACATGGGGAGCATGGCAAGGGCTCAAGGCGGTCTTCAAGCAGGCCGAGCAAGAAAGAGACCTCGAGCTCTTCGGTGCCCTCGCCGCTCGCTTCGACGCGGAGAGAGCCGCGCGGCGTGCAGACTGCGAAGTCTCCATCGGGACTCTCACCTACCTGGTGCGTCGGGCGTGGCGGGCGCTGAGACGCACGGCGATGTCTTTTTCGGCGTGTTATCCAGACGCCGCCGTGGAAGTCTTGCGGTTTTATCCCGAGGACTGCCGATTCAATCGAACCATTGTGGCCCAAAGCATCTTCGAGCGAGATGTGCACAGGCGTAAGAACGGGCCGACTCGGGGCCAGAGAACCCCTTCGTTTCAAAGCCCCGCGTTTGCCGACCTGTGGCGCATCTCTCCCGGCCCCTTGCTGACCTTGCTCGAGCGCGCCCGAAGCGAGACCGTTCGACGTGCCGCCGCCGACTTTTTGATGCGCGACTTTCGCAACTCCCTCAGCGGAATCGATCCCATTCAGATCTCGCGGCTGGTCGAAACGGGGAGCCCCACGGCTCACAGGTTTTGCGTCTGGCTTCTCAAAGGTCGCCTCTTTGAGCCCGCTGCGTTTCGCGAGATCGGGCTTCACGACACCGCGTTGTCGCTCATCGACTCGTCTTGCCCCGAGGCGCGCCTCTTCGCAGGGGACTATCTAAGAGCGCACGCCAGGAACGTCCACATCCAAACCGTCGTCAAGATCGCTCGCAGCGCCGACGAAAATCTCGGCGCTGCCGCGGCGGATATCCTGGCGGAGCGCAGATTCGAAGACCTGTCCACCGAAACCTGGGCCGAGCTCGCGTCTCGAAAAACCACCTTCGAACTCGCAAAGTCGGCTCTGGCGTCGGCCTTCGAGACAGGCCGGTTCGACGAAGCCGTGGTCGAGAAGCTGCTCGTGAGCCGCGACGACCGCACCGCCGAGCTGGGGAGATCCCTCCTCGAGGCCGCCAAGCCCGAGGCCGTAAGCGCTTCTTTTTTGACGAAGACGGCCCTCAATCCCGAGGTGGACGCCGCCGTCCGCGCCGCGTGTCTGAGCGGACTCGTGGCCTCCACGGACGCTTTGCCCGGTGGAAAAGACTGGCTCGGTGTCATCGAAGAGCTCCCCGAGCAGCTCGAAGACCCTCTGGTCGGGGCCGTCGCCGAGCACGCGAGCCTAGGCACCTTCGCTTCGAGCGACGCGCCGAGAAGGGGCCGGATTCGAGACCAAGAGGGCATCGAGAGGCTCTGGCCCCAGGGGCTTCACAAGGGACGCCGGGCGCGGATTGTCCGAAAGTTCCTCATAGCCAGGCTCGTCTCCAAAAAAGAGCGCCTCTGCCCCGATGAGAGAGACGCAGCCGATGACTTTTTGAGCTTCGAACGACTCTTCGATGCCTGCGAGCATTGGGATCCGGCGATCCGGCGTTTTGCCCTTCGCTTTGTTCGTCTTTTCCTTGAGACGAACTGGAGCGTCGATGTCGCTGTGACCTTGTCCGAATCGGACCACGCCGATGTCGCCGACTTCGCCCATAAAGACCTTGCGGCCCGAGCGGAAAAAATCGAACGCGCTGAGCGAGAGCGTGTCATCCGAGCGCTGGGGCTCTCCTTGAGCCGCGCCGCTCGAAGCACAGCAATCCTTCTTATGACCCCGCCCGACGAGGAGCTGTCGGACACCACGTTGACGACGCTGATGCGCAGCGCGGACAGCGCGGTGAGAAGAGTCGCCGTCGACAACGCCTGGCAGCGGCTCAAAAAAGACGACACACGAGGCGCCGAGGTCTTCTTCAATCTCTTAAAAAATTACTTCGATCGCGCGCCGAGCGAAGACGTTGAAGACGGTTGTCATCATCTAAAGGGTGCTCGCGCGGTCACTCGAATGCTCGATACGCTGGCCGAGCTCGGGGAGCAAAACCCCTCGCTGGCGAGGGCCACGCTGGCTTTTTTGAGAGACAAAGAGCTGCCGAAGATGCGCGCCCAGGCGCTGGCTCACCTGGCGACAATCGGCCGCCTCGAACGCGCAGCGCGACAAGGGAAGACGATGCCATGAGAGCGCACCGCACGGAAATCATCGAGTGGAGCGGTCGCATCTGCGCCGTGTGCGCAAAAAAGAGCGCCCTTTACATCGCCACGGGGGCGACCCGCTCCAGCAAGGGACGCCTGATCCGCTACGACCTTTGCGGCTCTGCGTCCCAGTCCGTCGAGCTGCCCGATCGAGCTCAGAGCCTGGTCCCCACCGACCTCGGCATCGCCGCGGTCCTGGCTGATGGCCGCGTGTGGCTCGCAGATGAGCAGGCGCTGTCCGGCCGCTTCGTGTCGATGCCGGCCGCCTCCCCGGTGCGAGCCATCGCCCGACTCAAAGGCACAGAGATCGCGCTACTGACCCGAGACCGGATGGCCGTCATCGATCTGGAAGAGAGCCTAACCAGAGCGACGTCTTCCATGCCCGAAGAGATCGCCCCCGCACTCCTCGTTTCCCACCCGAGCGCCCAGCGCCTGGTGGTGGGACTGCAAAACGGGACCCTGCTGGCTTTCACGACAGCAAAAAAAGACAACGGTTTTTCTCTCGAGCTCGCAGGCCGTCGCACCTTGTCGAATCAGCTGAGCGGCCCTTTGTCCTTCGATAGCGACGGTGACATCATCGCCTGCCAACTGGACGGCAGCGTCGCCTCGGTTCCGTGGAACACAAAGGAGCCCCCCCGCTCATGGAGACACAGATTCGCCGCGACAGCCCACCTCGCCACCGCGCACAGCGGCCACATCTATGCCGCCACGCGAGCCGGAAGGATCTGGCATCTGGGCCGAAAACCCAGCTGCCATCCCCGCGCTGCGGACGAACGGCTCTTCGCGGTGGTGGCCCTGGACGTCATACGCCACGAAGGCAAAAACCTTTTGATGACCGCGGAGGAAAACGGAAGATTTTTGTTCTTCGGCCTGGACGCCTCCGGTCGCATACGCAGGCCGGTTCTCGAGCTTCGAGCCGCCGAGCAGGACGACGCCGCTGCCCTCAAAGAGCTGCCTGCAAAATCCGCCGAGCCTTTGCAGCACAGCGTTTTCACGCTCGCACAGGTCTGCGAGGCGCTCCCGTTCGAGCCGGACGTCGGCCTCACGATGCTGGGGAGACTCCTGCAAGACCCTCGCCCCCATGTGCGCATGGACGCGTTCTGGCTGGCCGCCTC
>JAABTR010000036.1 GCA_011389755.1 Deltaproteobacteria bacterium
GCGAATCACTCGCGTTCGTCATCCAAAAATGCTCCGACCAAGGCGCCGCCTTTCCCGATCCCATAATCCAAGAGGCGAGCGTCATAATCGGTTTGCTGCTCGAGGCCATGACCTGCGGCTTGGACGATGTGCGGCTCGAGGCGGCCCACTGCTTGGCTTCTCTTAAAGATCGCCGCTGCATGGGGACTTTGCTGGAGCTGAGCGGCTTTGCCACACCCGAAATTCGGCGGCGCGCGTGCGCCGCTATGGGCAGATTCGACGATCCCTTGTTTTTGAGCCGGCTCGAAGCGCTCCTCGAAGATCCCCAGCCGCGAGTCCGGGCCGCCGCCTACGCCGCCGTGGAGAAGATGAGGGCCCAGCGCCCTCTCGACGCGTCCCAGGCGGGATCGACATCCATGCACAGCGACGTGAGGCTCGCCGCCTTGAGAACCCTGGATGCCGGCACAAAGGCGTCGGCGCGCGAACGCATGCCCCCCCGCGCGCTGGCGCTCCTCGAGAGGGGCCTGAGCGACGAGGTCCCTTCAGTGCGCGACGCGGCTTTTCGAATCGTGGTCGACCGCATCGGCCGAGGAGACGAAGAGATCGCCGTGCACCTGGCGATCTCTTCGCAATATCGGGACATCCGCGATTTGGCATTATCGCTCATCGAACAGGAGCTGAGCCGCCCATGGGTTTACTCTCTCATCCTCGAGCTGTTCGACGATCGGGATCCCGCGCTGCGCAGCCGGGCCGTCGCCTGCGCCCTCGAGGGGAAAGGCCGCCCTGACGGCGAACAGGTTCGAAGGTGCCTCGAGCGGGCCATGCAATCGAGGCACACAGACGTGCGCTGCGCCGCCATCTCCCACCTCCCCCGGAGCGACAGGCGCTGGATCCTGGACATCCTCTTGCGCGCTCTCGATGATCCTGCCGCCCAGGTCAGAAAAATCGCCATCGAGAACATCGAGCACCTCGATTCGGGCGACAGCATGGTCGTGGCCATGAACAGCCGTCACCGGGACGTTCGCGTCCGCGCGGCTCACGCGAGGGCGCGGCTGGGAGACACCCTCGCTTTTGACCCACTCATCCGCCAGCTCCGCGCCCCGCCGCCCGAGGATCCACAGGAGCGCACCGGCTGGCGCGAGCAGATGCTGTTGGCGCTCGAAGGGATCGAGCCCCTCGAGTCGAGTGAGGCCTCCGTCAAGCTGCGAGCGCTCTTGGACGGCGATGACGTCATCATCCGCCACCGCGCAGCCCGCACCCTCGCGTGGACCGCGCCGGCCGAGGATTTCACCGCGTTTCGGGGAACCCTGACCCATCCGGACCCCACGGTCCAAGTCATCGCCTCGGCCGCCCTCACCTGGCGTGGGGTGCCCCTCGAGATCTCTTCGCTGCGCAGGTGCGATGATGACGACACCCTCGAGGTCGCCATCGCGGCTCTCTTTGTCGGAGATCCCAGGTTGTTCGCGCGGCTTTACGAGCACCGCGATCCCACAATGAGGCTTTTCGCCCTCACGACCGCGGTCTTCTGCGAAAAACGCCGCGGCCTGTGCGGCGAGTTCGTCTCCATCGCCCTGGGTTCCGCGGATCCCACGCTGCGCTTTCGAGCCGCCCGGGCGCTCGAGCCGAGCTCGGTGACCTCACAGCAGACCTTCGACGCCCTTGTCGACCCCCTCGAGAGCGGCTCGAGCCAGTTCGTGGGCGTTTCGACAAGAGAGCGCGTGACCCGGGCCATCGTCCGCGGAAATGAGCTCTTGGCCGCCCGCATGCTCAAGCTGCTCGCCATCCTGGCTTTCGAAGGAAGTCAGCGCTTCGAGCAGTCTTACGAATTGCTGGCGAGCCGCCACGCCCCGGCCCTGTCCGAATTGGACCAAGACACCCTGTCGATCGAGGTCCCCCCCCGTGAGAACGCACGGAAACTGCTGCCGCTGTGCTTGGGCATCTACGCAGGCCTCGCGACGAACGAAAAAGATGTGCCTTCCGGGCACCGCCTGGCCGCCATCCGACGTCTCACAGCGCTGACTCACCAAGGATGGCTGGATATCGAGGAGGTCTCACCGTCGCTCCATCGATGCCTCGTCGCCCAGGACCCCGAGACCGGCCGCGGCGCCTTCGACGCCCTCGAGGAGACAGGTTGCGCCCCCGGCGCCATCGCCTCCTCCGCGCTCGAAAGCGGCCATCGGGACATACAGTCCCGCGCTCTGCGCCTCCTGACAGCCGCTCCGGGAGGGATGTCTCAGATTCGCCGAATCGCCACGGAATACACATGCGGGCTCGAACACGAAGCGTATGCCGTGCTCACCGAGCGCGACGGCCGGCATGGAGCAGACAGGTTCGCCATCGACGCGGCCTCTCCATCTCTGCGCGATCGGGTCCTGGCGCAGCTCAGACGGCAGGCCGGCCCCCCCGGTTTTGGGACCGAGATCCTTCGCTCGGCGCTGGCTTCCCGTTTCGACTCCGTCAGGCTCGCGGCCGCCGAGTCCCTGCTCCGGATAGCCGAGGATTCGGCGGCCCGAGAGACGTTGCTTCGGCTTGCCATGAAAGGCGAGACCGAGACACAAAACAGGGCCATCGATCTGCTCGGTCGATTTCCGAACGGAAAAAGCGCCGACGCGCTCCATGAACAGCTGGGTCAATCCGAGCCCCAAGATCCGACGATTCCTGCGCTCCTCGCGGCGCTGGGCCGCTGCGCGGGGCTTCGCCACACAAAAAAAATCCTATCGCTCACCGAATATCCAGCGACCAAAGAACCCGCCGTGGCCGCGGCCTTGGCAATTGTCCGCCGCTCTTCGGCCGAAGACAAATCGGACATCGAGCGCGCGGCCTCGATCATCCTGTGTCTCATCGACACGGCGCGCTCGGATCACGAGCTGCTGGCCCGGGTCACCAAGGAAATTCTGCCGCTGCCCCACGAGCGGCTGGCCGTGGCCTTGTTCGAGCTTGTGGGGCACAAAGATGCGGCGGTCGCGAGAGCCTCTGCGCGCTGCCTGAGCGGCATTATACCCGCCCTCCCGGCCGCGCAAATCATGGCACGAAAACTCGCGCGCTTCCTCGGCGAAGACACTCCCACCGAGATCGCCAGGGGCCTGGCTCTCGCGGGTGATTCCTCCGGGGCACCCGCTCTGCGGCGGGCGTCCCGGAGCTCTTTGTCCAAGGAGCAGATCACCAACCTGCTCAGCGCCCTTGAGACCCTCGGGTACCGACAGGGGACATCGATCCTCTTCGAGGCAGCGCGCGGAAGAAACCCCGTGCTCGCGCGCCAAGCCGCTCTCGCGCTGAGTTCTTTTGGGGCGCCGGGCTGTCCTCGTCAGATTGTCGACAACCTCGCCGAGCTGAGCCGGCTGGGTGAAGCTGTCGCCTACTCGGCCCTCGAGGGGCTCCGCCGCTGCGACCATCCGGCGGCGTGGGAGGCGATCCGCGCCGCGACGAGAGACAAAAATCCGGCCCTGCGTCGCCTGGCGGTGGAGCTGCTCGCCTTTGACGGCGAGTCGGCCTCGCGACAGCGGCTCGAACACATCATCGAGGCGGACACGGATCCGCGGGTCGTACTTTGGGCCTGCCAGAGTCTGCGCAGCTTTTTCGAGCCGGAGTCTCTGGAACCGGACCGTCTCTACGTCAGAAGTCACCGCGCCCTTGCCAGGACACAGCCCGTGGATCGCTTGGCCAGGCTCGAACCTCCGCCGCGGCTCTTCGCCCTCAGCCAGAAAATCAAAAGCCCCCAGTGGCGGCTCATCTGCGAACATTTCGCACAGGAGATGAACAAGCGCACCTCGCTCTCGGACCGCTCTTTGAGCCGCGCGCTCAGAAGCGATCATCCGCGGGTGCTCTTTACGGCGGCGGCGCTTTGTGGATTGGTCGCCGATTCTTTGTCTGACCACATCCGTGAGGAGGTCCTTGGCGCCGCAGCCCGGGTGCGCGATCGCTGGGATGCGCTCTCCAAGGCCCCTGGGGGCCGGCATTCTTATGGACCAGACACCTGCGTCCCGCCGGACACGATCGCGCTCGCCGCAACCTACGCCCGGTTGGTGTGGTGTTGCGGCCGTCTCGGTGTCGGCGAAGAAGAGCTCATCAGCGCCGCCTTTTGCGAGGGTCCCGAGCTGCTGAGCGAAGAGATCCGCTGCTGCGCCGCGCTCGCGCTCGCGCAAGGCTCCCCAAACCACGCGGTGACCGAGGCCCTCGCGGCGCTCGCCTGCGCCGCGAATGCCCACGTCCGAGACACCGCGTCGGCTGCGCTCGCGCACCTCAATCCCGCCGTGGCGGCGCAGCTCGCCTACCGCGCCTTCAATGACCGCCCGAACCTCATGAGGCTGCTGGACAGCGACGAGCGACGCCAGGCGCTGCCGGATCTGCGCCGCGCCGCGACCATGCCCGAAGTATTGGCGAGCGCGTGTCCTCTCCTGGCGGCGCTCGAGGACGTGGATGGGTTGTCCGCCATCGCTACGGACAGCGAAGCGCCGAGGATGGCTCAGCTCACCGCGATCGCGGCGCTCAGCGACATCGGAGCCGCCGCCCGGGCGCCCCTTCGAGCCTGCGCCTCGAGCAATGAAGTCGAGCCCGTCATCCGCCGGGCCGCCTACAGGGGGCTGCGGCGCGTGGCGCGGACCAAGAAAAAGACCTTCACCTCGCGCGTCCTTCGAGGAGGCGAACCATGACGACCGAAAAACGCCATCGGCTCCCCGAGCGCATAAGCCACCTCGGAGACGAGACCTTCTTCTGCGACGAGCTCGATGTCGATCGCCTCGATCCACCGGAGCTCCGCGCCAGGCGCGAGCGGGCCGGGCTGCCCCACATCGAGTCGCCGGCGCAGCTCGCCGAGGCCCTAAACATCGAAATCGCCGAGCTGCGCTTTTTGAGCTACTTTCGCAAACACGCAAGGTATGTGCACTATCGCCGGTTCGAGATCCCCAAGAGCAGCGGAGAGCCGCGCGCCATCTGGGCCCCTTTGCCGCGGCTCGCCGCCGCGCAAAAATGGATCGCCGAAAACATCGCCTCGAAGCTCTTGGGACACCCGGCGGCCCACGGTTTCAAAAAACAGCGCTCCATCCTCTCCTCGGCCCAAAATCACGTCGGCTCCCGGATCATCATCTGCTTCGATCTGCGCGATTTTTTCCCGAGCGTCACCTTCCGGCGGGTCAAGGGGCTCTTGCGCCACGCCGGGTATCCCGAGCAGGTCGCCACCTGCGTGTCGGCTCTTTGCACGGAAGCCCCTCGTGAGAAGGTGACCCTGGGCGGCGACGAGTACTTCTTGGCGGTCGGCACAAGAGCCCTGCCTCAAGGTGCCCCGTCCAGCCCCGCGCTCTCCAACGCGGTGTGCCGCAGTCTGGACAACCGGCTGAGCATTTTGGCGGCCCGCGGCCGCTGGCGCTACACCCGCTACGCCGACGATCTGACCTTCAGCTACCCGCTCGCCCGGGACGAGGATCC
Source organism: Deltaproteobacteria bacterium (assembly GCA_011389755.1). GTDB lineage: Bacteria > Myxococcota_A > Polyangia > JAAYKL01 > JAAYKL01 > JAABTR01. The sequence goes on from JAABTR010000036.1 coordinate 5,401, forward strand.
CGGCGTCGGCGCCATCATGGCCGCCGTCCGACACATCATCGCGGACGAAGGTTTTGAGGTCAACGAGACCAAGACGCGCGTGCTGCGCACCGGCAGCCGTCAGGCGGTCACCGGGCTCATCGTCAACGGCCCCGCCGCTCCCAGGGTGCCCCGCAGTGTGCGCCGCATGCTCCGCGCCGCCACCCACAACGCCGGCAAAGGACGCCCTCTAAAACCGGGAGAGACCCTCGAGACCCTCATGGGCTACGCGGCGTTCGTGTACATGACGGATTCAAAGGCGGGCGCGGGGTATCTCAAAACGATCGGCCGGCTCCTCCAGCTAAGCTCGCAAGAATCAAACGAGGCCACCGAGCCTTAAAAAATAGCGTAAAAAATAGACGGCACGACGCGCGTGGGATCTACCTCGAACCCTGGGACATGGACGCTGACGAGCCGTGCCGTCATCGGCCGAGAGGCGTTGGCCCGGGACCCCGAGCGGCGGGGTCGACCCAGGCCGCGGCCAATCGCCACGATGGCCGAGGACGAGAAGCACAGCGCGACTTCAGCGCTCCATGTGACGCGATGTGAAGCGTTTGCGCTTGGGCGGCGCAGCGCCGCCCGGGTGCCGACCGGTGCCGACACCGAGCTAGACCTCGATCGACCGCGCCTCGTGCCGTCTATTGTTGATATATCACGAGGCCGAGCCGCGGCAACTGCGCCGCCTGAAAAGCAACCCACGTGGCACGGAATGAGCTTCGCGTTTACCTGGATTTTGCTTCAGGACACGAACGACATGTGTTTCGTTCGGATTTTTGTGAATTGGAGTTTGGCTAACACGTACTTTTTCGATCAATATTGAAGTATGGAAACTTTCGAAGCTCGTACCTTCTTCGTTACGATCGCGTTGTTCGTCTTTTTGGGGTCCTCGGCCGCGTCCGCTCAGCCGGTGCATCCCGAGTGTCCCGACCGCCCCCAGTACGAAGATGACGCCAAGGCGCTGGCGGGTAACTGGTTCAATCGCGCCCAGGAGCTCGTGGCCGCGGAGAAGTACGAAGAGGCCCTCGCCGGGTTCGGCTGCTCTTACCAGCTCGTGCCCCACCCTGCGACCTTGTTCAATATGTCCCAGACCGCCAAGCTGGCCAAACAAAACAAGCTCGCCTTGGAGCTCATCCGCAAGTATCTGCGCGAGAGCCCGGACGGCCCCTACGCCGAGACTCTCGAACAGCAGCTCATCGAGCTCATAAAAACCCTGGACGAGCCGCTCGAGGGCCCAACTGAGAAACCGGATGAAGACACCGGCACCGATGCGGTGACCCCAGAAGAGCCGGAGGCGGAGCCCGAAGAGGTTCTTTTGCCTCCACCGCCGCCGAAAGGTTCCTTCGATCTCGACCATCGACTCATCGCCTATGGCAGCTTCGGTGTCGCCGGTGCGTCGGCCGCGGTCGGGGTCATCATGACCGTCTTGTCGGTTCAGGCGAAACAAGACGCCGAGGACTCCCACGGCGGTTCCTACCAAAAGGCCCAGGATTTCGAGGAGAAGTCGAAACACTATCGCATCGGCGCCATTATCGGCTACACGGGCGCGGCCCTCTTGACCGCCACGGGGATCGTGCTCTTGGTCAAGGCGCCCAAAAAGGACGAAGACGGCGAGACGGCTCAGGTTCGCGTCGTCCCGACCCTGGGCGGGCTCGTCGTGGAGGGAGCCTTTTGATGAGACGATTGGCCATCACCATCGGCCCTGCCGCCTTGTGTCTGAGTCTATTTTCGGCCTGCGAGCCCACACTGCCCGAAGGCGCGTTCAACTGCGAAGGCGAGCAAGACTGCCCCAAGGGCTGGCTCTGCCTCGAAGGCAAGTGCTACTCCTCCACCTCGAAGCTGCCCGACGAGTCCAGCCCGACTGACGACCCGGACAGCCACGTGGACTCGGGCTCCCTCGACACAACCCCCACTGACACCTCGGACGACACGGAACAAGACTCCGTCGACACGGGGCAGGACTCCGTCGATTCCGACACGGCAACCGCCGACACGGGGCAGGACTCCGTCGACTCCGGCGCGACCGACACGGCAACCGCCGACACGGGGCAGGACACCATCGACACAACCGCCACAGATACGACAACCTTTGATACCGGGCAGGACACCGTCGACACGGGGCAGGACACCGTCGATACGACCGCCACAGATACGACAACCGTTGATACCGGGCGAGACACCGTCGACACGGCTCCCCCGGACACCGACAC
>JAABTR010000239.1 GCA_011389755.1 Deltaproteobacteria bacterium
GTGATCGCGAAGGACCGCCTCATCCACGTCATGGTGACGACCCGGACGCGGACCGAAGAGCTGGAGCTCATCACCGCCACCGATGTGGACGAGACCGACCACAGCCTGGATATGATCGAAGCGCACGTTCTGCTCCCGCCGATGAGTTTGGACGGGGATCCCGACCCGGTCCCTGGAACCGGCCACGGGTTTTTGCACGTGGTGCTCGAGAAGGTCTCTTTGGAGCCTCGAGAGGATTGACTCAAAAAGAAGCTCAGTGGGCCAGCACCCGCGGGAAGAGGATGTTGTTTTCCAGATGGATGTGGTCCATCAGCTCGACCTCGAGCTCACCGAGCGCGCGGTAAAGCTCTCGCCAGCTTTCACACGCGTGCTCGGGGACGGTCAGGTCGCCGGTGAGCTTTCGTATGCGTCCCAGGTTCTGCCCGTGATCCTCGTGCTCCTGCATCATCACCTGCACGGGCATGTGAGCGTGATGACCACGACCCGAAACGATGAGCGGGAAGAGAATCTGCTCCTCTTTCGCGAGGTGGCTCTCCACGGCTGCCCGTACCTCGGTCAGCAGCTCGGCTAGGCCCTCTGGCCGATCCGGTTTGTCCGCGTGGGCCCGCTCAACGCGATCCGCCAGTTCGATGAGCCTGGAAAGCTCGGCTCGAAGAGGCGCGTGGTAGCGATCGAGTATGTGCTGGACGAGCTCGTCCAGCGGGCGCTGGTCCCAGCGAGCAACATCGACATCGCCCACGCCCGCCGCTTCGATGTCCTTCAACACGACCTCAGGGTCGATGTTTTCGGCGGCGCAGGCCTCGCCGAGAGATTGCTTGCCCCCGCAGCAGTAGTCCAACCGGTGTCGCTGAAAAATCTTGGCCGCCGACGGGAATGCCGAGACCAGGTCCCCAAGTGTTTGCTCCGTGCTCTTCATGGCTTGCCTCCAGTTCACAATGCTTCAACGCATCATGACCCCTGATAAAGCAACGTCCATGCCGAAGAATAAGATCAATTATTACAGTTTGTTGGCAAAAGTGTTGCGATAAACGCAACATGGGGCCGGTTGCGCTTATCGCAACAATGTTGTACATATCGCAACAATGAACCAACTCCGCGCCATCGTCTCCATCGCCTCGGACCTGACAGCGGCGCTCTCTTCGGAGGAGCGATACCGCCGGCTGCTCGAAGCGCTGCGTCGTGTCATTCCCTACGACGCTGCGGCCCTTTTGAGACTCGAAGGCGATGCGCTGATTCCGGTCGTCTCCCAGGGCCTCTCGGCTGACGCGATGGGGAGGCGCTTTGCGCTGAAGGAGCAGCCTCGACTCGACATCATCTGCCGCTCGGATGAGCCGGTCGTGTTTCCGAGCGACAGCGATCTTCCCGATCCCTACGACGGGCTGCTCGCGAACGATCACGGTGAGTTTACTCGCGTCCACGCGTGTCTCGGTTGTCCCCTGAGGGTCGGGGACGAGCTCATCGGCGCATTGACCGCCGATGCCGTGCGACCCAACGCCTTTGAGGAGATCGATCCGAGCTTTCTGGCAGCCGTCGGCGCTCTGGCTGGGGCAGAGATGCGCGCGACGCATCTGATTGAAGCTCTGGAGCAGAGCGCACAGCGGCAGGGGCTCATCGCCCGTGATCTGATGCGCGACGTGCAGCTGCGCCAGGGGAGCGACATAATCGGCACCACCCGCGTCATGCAGCGTCTGCGCCAGGACATTGACCTCGTTGCCCGTTCCGATTTCACGGTCCTCATCACCGGCGAGACGGGTGTGGGCAAAGAGCTCGTAGCCCGCGCGGTCCAAGCGGCATCTCAAAGGCACGCGGAGCCAATGCTCTATGTCAATTGCGCGGCGTTGCCCGAGACCCTGGCGGACAGTGAGCTCTTCGGCCACGTCCGGGGCGCCTTCACAGGGGCGACAACAGATCGGGCCGGCAAGTTCGAGGTCGCCAGCGGCGGGACGCTTTTTCTCGATGAGATAGGCGAGCTGCCGCTGTCGGTCCAACCCAAGCTGCTGCGCGCCATTCAGCAGGGGGAAATCCAGCGCGTCGGTTCGGACCAGCTCGTCAAAGCGGATGTCCGGCTCATTGCCGCTACCAACCGCGACCTGGAGCAGGAGGTCAAGGCCCAGAGGTTTCGGGCAGACCTGTTTCATAGGCTGAATGTCTACCCGCTCCGCGTTCCGCCGCTGCGAGATCGCGTTGAGGACATTCCACTCATGGCCGGCTATTTCTGCGACGTCATGCGCAAGCGTCTCGGCTTGGGGCCAGTGCGAATCGATGCCGACAGCGCTGCGGCTCTAAAAAGCTATCCATGGCCGGGCAATGTTCGCGAGTTGGAAAACGTGCTGTCACGAGTCACTCTCAAGGCAGCGGCCAAGACGAAGCGCGGCGATCCGGTGGTCATCTCAAGGTCGCACCTGGGGCCCGACTTCGCCTCGGCGCAAGCGCCTGTCATCGAGCAGATCTCTTCGAAAGCAAAGACCGTTCCGGCCAATATCGATTTCAAGGAGGCGACCCGCGAATTCCAGAGGTCGCTCATCGAACGTGCGCTCGCCAAGAACGATGGCAACTGGGCAGCAGCAGCTCGCAGTGTGGGCATGCACCGCAGCAATTTTCATCACCTCGCGGTGAGGTTGGGGCTCAAGAGAGGATAGGCGAGCAGCTCAACCGTTGCCGAGAGTCAAGGTTGAAAGACCCGCCTACGGAGGTGCTGGAGAATTGACGGAAACTGGTTTATCCTCGCTCATCACGAATTCGGAGCGGGCCGGCAGTGAGCCTGCTTAAAAAATCGACAAGGAAGAGTAGGATGAGCTTGAAAGCAACCAAGAACAAGGCGACGAAGAGGACCTTCAAGCAGCGGCTCTCGCGGCTGTCGTTTGCCCAGGCGTGTCGTCTGCTGGGGCCGGAGGGAGAAAAGCCGCTGCGGTCCGGGCGCACGATACCCATCGAACTCGATGATGTTCGTCTGACGGCGCGCTCATACAGAGCCCAGGTTGAAGACGCGAAGGTGCGTATCGTGCCGAACGAGGGCGGGCGTCCGGCGCTCAGCCTCTCGTGCTCCCGCTGCGAAGGGGCCTGTGAGCACAAGGCCGCGGCTCTGGCATTTTTGCTCGAACAGAAGCTGGCGCTTGGACTCGCGACGGCTCCAGAGGAGAGGCCCGTGCTCGGGACGCTCACCGACGAGCAGGCGGTCGCGCTCGCTCTGGACGAGCGTACGCGGCGCGCCAAGAGCGAGCCGATGGTGGTGACCTCGCACGACAAGGCCGAGCTGTGGACCGATTACGTCGTGACGAACAGAGCCACGGGGAGGTCCTACCGGGTGGCGCTGCGCGGCTTCGAGCCGGGCGAGTCTTACTGCAGCTGCCCTGATTTTCGAAAGAACACGCTCGGGACGTGTAAGCACATCATCAGGGTCGAGCAGGTGGTCAAGCGGCGGTTCACCGCGGCCCAGCGCAGACAGCCTTACGTGCGCACGTCGTTCGCGGTGCATCTGCATTACGGCAAAGAGCTCGAGCTGCG
>JAABTR010000240.1 GCA_011389755.1 Deltaproteobacteria bacterium
CGAATCCGGCGCCTCCAGTCCGTCGGCCACGAGGTCACGGTCTATCCCGACGCTGAGGAGTACATCGAGGCTCGGCTCAAGAGGGCGCGCCTCGATCGCCTTGTCGACGAGATCCGGGCGAACCCGGCCGAGCATCCGGCGCGCAGAGACCTCTTGAAGACCGAGCTTTTGCCGTACCAGCTCGACGGCATCGCCTTTGCCGCCGGAGAGGGGCGCGCCATCCTGGCGGACGACATGGGGCTGGGCAAGACGATCCAGGGCATCGGCGCGGCCGAGCTGCTCGCCCGCCAGGCCGGCGTGGAGCGGGTGCTGGTGGTCTGCCCGGTGTCGCTCAAGTCCCAGTGGTGCTCGGAGATCGAGCGCTTCTCGGAGCGGTCTGCTCAGATCGTGTCCGGGCCGGCCAAGGAGCGGGCCGACGAATACGGCAAGGCATTTTTTTCCATCAGCAACTACGAGCAGGTGGTCCGGGACATCGAGCTCGTCGAGAACGTCCCGTGGGATCTCGTGATCCTCGACGAGGCTCAAAAGATCAAGAACTGGGAGACCAAGACCGCCCAGACCATCAAGCGCCTCAAATCTCCCTTCGCGCTGGTGCTCACCGGCACCCCGCTCGAGAACCGGCTCGACGACCTCTACTCCATCGTTGAGTTCATCGACGAGCGCCGCCTCGGGCCGGCGTTTCGCTTTTTCAACACCCACCGCGTCGTCGACGACAACGGGCGCGTGATCGGCTACCGGGACCTGGCAGGGCTGCGCAAAAACCTCGAGCCTATCTTTCTGCGGCGCACCCGGGCGAGCGTGCTCAAAGAGCTCCCGCCGCGGACCACCGAGATCCTTTACGCTGAGCAAAAACAAGAGCAGCTCGACATCGAGCAAGGTCAGTCCCAGATCATCCAGACCATCATCAATAAGCCGTACATGAACGAGATGGACATGCTCCGCCTGCAGCGGGCGCTGCTTCTGTGTCGCTTGGCGGCAAACAGCTCTTGTCTCGTCCACAAACAGCCGCCGGGCGCCTCGGGTAAAATGGAGCTGCTCGAGGAGCTCCTCGGGCGCCTCGCCTCCGAGCCGAACCGCAAGATCGTGCTGTTCTCCGAGTGGACGAGCATGCTCGATCTCATCGAACCGATCTTGGAGCGGGTCGGTCTGGGGTTTGTGCGGCTCGACGGCTCGGTCCCGCAAAAGCAGCGGGCCGGCTTGGTGAAGCGCTTCGAAAAAAACAGCGACTGCCGGGTGTTCATCACCACGAATGCGGGCTCCACAGGGCTCAACCTCCAGGTCGCCAACACCGTGGTGA
>JAABTR010000241.1 GCA_011389755.1 Deltaproteobacteria bacterium
CAGCGACTGCCGGGTGTTCATCACCACGAATGCGGGCTCCACAGGGCTCAACCTCCAGGTCGCCAACACCGTGGTGAACGTGGATCTTCCCTGGAACCCGGCCGTGCTCGAGCAGCGCATCGCCCGGGCGCACCGCATGGGGCAAAAATCGTCGGTGCAGGTCTACCTGACCGTGACCGCGGGCTCCATCGAGAGCCGGATTCTCGGCACGCTCTCGGGCAAGCACGAGCTGTCCCTCGCCGCCCTCGATATGAGCTCGGAGCAGGACGATGTGGAGCTCGTGGGCGGCATCGAGGAGCTGAAGCGCCGCTTGGAGAAGCTGCTCGGGCCTCCGCCGGACGCCGAGGTCCATGAGGCTCAAAGGCAGGAGGTCGCCCGGCAGGTTCGCAGCCGCCGAGAGAGGGTCGCCTTGGCCGGCGGGCAGCTTCTGACCGCGGCGTTTTCGTTCATCGGCGAGATGCTGCCCGAGCCCGAGCCCAACGAGCAGAATTCCATGCTCAAAGATCAGATAAGGACCGGCCTCGAAGACTGTCTCAGCCCGGGAGAGGACGGCCGGCTGCGCCTGTCTCTGGAGCTGCCCGATCAAGCCGCCGTCGAGTCTCTGGCGACCGCCTTGTCGCGGATGATCCCGATTCAAGGCGCGAGGGAGCAGGGCAGGGCGAGCTGACTCGGCTCGGGCTTGCGCGCCTTTGCGCTGCGGCGCGCTCGTCAGGCGGGGGCTATTGGGGCTGGCAGCCGGCCCAGGGGTCGCCGCCGGCCATGTGCTCGGCCATCCGCTTGAACCAGTTGGGCCAGAAGCTGAGGATCGGGACGCCGGTGAGGTCATCCAGCATGGACGAGAAGGGACCGATGGGGTGATTCTTCTGTGACCAATAGGGCGCTTCAAAGGCGGCGTCGAAGGCCGCCGCGGCGTCTTCGAAGGCCTCGGAGCTGGGATCGATGCGACCTGAGGGGGTGCCCAGGCCGGGGACCCAGGTGGACAGCCGCTTGACGCCCTCTGCCTCGGCCCAGGGGTCGCCGGCGTTCATGGGCAGGTAGTCCTCGTGATCGGTCCAGGCCTCGATGAAGGTGATCTGCCCCTGGTCGTTAAAGGTGAACTCCTCGTAGATGGGGCAAAGGGTGCGGTCGTCTTCAGCGGTCTGTGGATCGTCTCTGCCGTAGAGAAAGACCACGTGGCAGCGGCCGAAGGGCTGCGCGGGGAAAAAACGGCAGTCGATAGTTTTGTAATCGGTGTTGTAGATCCTCAAAAGCTCGTCGACATTTTTCATCGTGGCTGCGCCGTAGCCGGTGGTGAGCAACCACGGGGGAAACTCGAAGCGGATGACGCGCGGCGCGTAACGCGGATGGATCGTCGTTTCTTCGAACCACCGGTTGATGGGGTTCCACTCTCCGGGATCAAGGCGCCTTTCGTAGTCGGCGACGCGCTCGTCTGATTCGGTGGCGATGGTGGCCGTGGTGCTCTGATCCGTCTTCATTGTCAAAAAGTAGCGGATGCTCGCCGCTTCGTATCTCGACTTGCCGTTGGCCGCCTCTGGGGCGATGAACGCGCCCTGCGGGCTCAGGCAGGTGGACAGGGCCTCCGCCGTGCCGCAGGCCTCATCGATGGTCGGGGAAAACTCCGGCGTGAGCAGGCCGATGTCATCCTCTTCCCAGCTCGTCTCGGTGTCGTCGCTCGGAGTATCGGTGTCGGCGTCACCGATCGGGGAGGAGTCGCTCATGAGCGGCTCCTCGGCTGTCTCGCACCGCGCCCCCATGATGAAAATGGTGCCGGTCAATAAAAGCGCACACCTTGTCATTTGTTGCGACATAACCAAAGGCTCCTGTTCGGATCCCAGAATATCCCGTAATCAGTCACTTCTTGTCAAGAAGAGGTTGTGTTTTGATGTCGAGGGTGGCGTGGGGCGACGGGATCCGCGATCGGAGCATCGGCACCGGAGAGAACTATTCATTGCAGGCGCAGATAATCTGCGCTCCTGTCGAGGAGTGATCTGGGTCGAAGTCGGGAGAACGCAACCACCAGTAACCCTTTTCCGGCCATGTGTGGCATCCGACCCCTCTGCCATCATGGCGCGCGGCAGATACCACAGAGCTGTCGTGTCCCAGCGCGTGGAAGAGCGCCCAGCATTTTTTTAGGCTGCCTCCTTGCTCCTCGGTCCCGACATACTCTGGTGTCTTATTATTGTAGCCCCCGTGATCCTCACAGGCGTCTCGGCAGCTCGCCCCAGGAAGCCCCAGGTACCAGCACTGCCCGTCATAAAGAACTCCGGCACATGACTCACAGCCGGGGATGGTCTCGCAGGGGCCCCACTTCCCCCAAGAGCAATCCGTCCTGCAAATCTTGGTCTTGATTAGGCACGCGCCGCATCCCTGTTCGAGGGAATCACCGGGCTCGCAGGTCCCTTCATCTCGGCAGGGTCCCGGCGGGCTCCACCTGCCGTCGATGCACGTCACCTCGGCCTCGCCGCAATAATTACCACAAGGTACCGTGTCGATCGCTCCATTGAGGCATTCACAGGCGGCTGTCACCAGACACCCCGGGTCGGCGCAGTCCACAAGACCGTCACCGTCGTTGTCCTTGCCGTCACGGCACGCAGACAGGGTGTTTTCCGGTTCCGTCGCCGCTTCTGAATCCGATTGTGAATCGCTATCGCTATCGCCGGCGACAGCGGAGACAGTGTCGGGGTCTGCCTCGGACTGGGTTGCTTCATCCTCGCTGTCAGCCGCTGTGTCCGTTTTATTTTTGGAGCCTGTTTGTGAATCGGGGCTTGGGTCAAAGAGTGTTGACTCATCAATATCGTTGTCCGTCGCAGTCCCCACGTTTCCACTCAAGGTGTCGTCCGCGTCGGTTTCGCCTTGGCTCACGATGTATTGGTGGGCACCTTCGACTGCGCATCCAGACAAGAACGCGCAAGCGAAAACAGGGACTGTGATTCGTCTCCAAAAAATGCGCAAAGCGGTCAATGGTTTGTTTTTGGAAGTAAGATCTACGAGCATCCTCAAGTCCTCGCTATCAAGGGCCATGGTTTGTAAACGTCGACGGCCAATATCTATTTTATACTTTTTGCGCCGCTTCTGCTTGGATTTTTCGGCAAGAAAATAGTCATTATACGCAGCAGGTTATGTTTTTACTGTTTCGGCTGACAAGGCGGCTGCGCAATCCCGGGTGAAATTTTGGTTGTCGCAGGTGCGCAGGATAATTGTTTATAATTATTGATATTTTCGGCACCGGATGGTCGTTTTTTTTGGTGGATCGGGTCATAAAGTCAAGAATATGCTCGTGAAGAGGTCGTTTGTATTCTATGGTCTGGACATGACAAAAGGTTCCTATTCCCAAAATAAGAGACAGCGTGATTCGGACAAGGCGCGCAAAAAGCGCGAAAAAGATGAGCGGCGTCAGGCCCGACG